>NZ_JBHJUW010000133.1:0-25262 GCF_042268205.1 Streptomyces sp. NPDC056160 | reverse complement strand
CGACAACGCGGCGAGCGCGCGTGCCAGACGCCGCGGGGCTGGGGGCACCTCCCGGCCGAAGGCCGGGGGAGGGACTTTCGAAACACGCCCCGGCCCGCCCCCGTCCGGCGGGTCAGGGCCTACGCGCCCGGGCCCGCGTTCTCGACGGTGGCCAGGTACAGCTTCACGTACCGGTCCACGTCGATGTCCAGGGCCACGTCGACCAGTCGCTGCTCGCGCGCCTCGCCGTGCAGTTCCGCCTCGCCGGGGCGCGGGCGGCGGTCGACGACCGTCTGGCCGCGCGCCGGACCGGGCGCGAGGTTCACCTCGACCGGCAGCCGGCGCGTGGTCAGCCCCGCCGGGTCGGCGACCGCGCAGACCGCGCCCGCGTCACCGAGCCCGCCCGCCGGGTCCTCCTCGCTCGTCACCGGGTCGCGGTGGGCCAGCAGCCGGCCGGCCAGCCGCTCGCCCGCCTCGGCGCTCGCCCCGAGGCGCCGCACGTCACCGGCCGGGACGATCACCCGCTCGAACACGTCGAGCCCGTACATCGTGATCGGTACCCCGGCGCTCAGCAGGATCGCGGCGGCCTCCGGGTCGTGCCAGACGTTGAACTCGGCGACCGCCGTGGCGTTCCCGGTGGCCACCGCGCCGCCCATGAACACGATCCGCTCGATGTTGCGCGTCACCTCGGGGTGAGTGCGCAGCAGCAGCGCGATGTTGGTCAGGGGCGCGGTGGGGATCAGCGTGACCGGGCGGGGCGAGGCGAGGATCTCGCGGCGCAGCAGCGCCACCGCGTCCACGTCGGCGGGCCGGCGGGCCGGGGCGGGCAGCCCGAGGTCGCCCATGCCGTCCCTGCCGTGCACGTGCAGCGCGGTGCGCACCGGCTCGATCAGCGGGCGCTCGGCTCCCCGCGCCACGGGGATGTCGGGCGCGCCCGCCTGCTCCAGCACGGTCAGCGTGTTCCGCACCACCTGGTCCACGTCCGTGTTCCCCGCCACGCAGGTCACGGCGCGCAGGTCGAGGCCCGGGTGGCGTACGGCGAACAGCAGGGCGAGCGCGTCGTCGACGCCCGTGTCGCAGTCGATGATCACGGGGGTGGCGTCGGAGGTGTACTGCTCGGTCACGGCGGGCTCCCTGGGAGACATGCGTGCGCTGCTTCGTCCCCACCGAGCCTATGCCGCCGTCGCCGCCGGCCCCGCGCCGCGTCGGCCCCTCGCCTCACCCGGACGGCCCGGCGCGGTGGTGGGGGACGCCACCGGGTGGTGCCGTGGGAGGACCGTCCGGTTCGCGCATCGCCCCTTCCTGTGGAGGACCGCCCCATGCCCCGTCCCCCGGCCGTTCGTGTCCTTGCCGCCGCCGTGCTCTGCGCGAGCGCCGTGCCGGCGGTCTCCGCCTGCGGTTCCGGTCAGGCGGGGCAGGCCGCCGGTGCCTCACCCTCCGCCGCCGCGGCCACCCGGCCGGCCGGCCCCGTCTCGCCGGACCCCGCCGCACTCACCGCCGCCCAGGCCCAGGCCGCGCTGCTCACCGAGGACGACCTCGGTGCCACCTGGCGGCCGAGCGAGGGCGTCGCGACCTGGCGGGACGGCATCATCAAGGCACGCACCACCGCCGCGCCCGACTGCCGGCGCCTCCTCGACGCCCTCTACGCCGACCAGCCGCTCGGCGCACCCAAGGGGACGTACGCGGTGACCGGTTTCGACGACGGCGACGGCGCGGCCCAGCTGCGCCAGCAGGTCCTCTCGCCGCGCCCGGCGGACGTGGACCGTTCGCTCGCCTGGCTGCGCACCCTGCCGAAGACCTGCGCCCGGTTCACGGCGACGACCACCCGGGCCGGCGTGCAGACCGTGCGGGTCAGCGACCTGGCGATGCCCGCCGCCGGGGACGCCCGGCAGGGACTGCGGATCACCTTCACCGGGCCGCCGGACGGCTCCGGCTCCGGCTCCGGCGGCGCGGACGTCACCACGCTCTCCGTGGACGTCGTCGCCGTACGCGTGGGCGGCGACGCGTTCGCCCTCACCGACGGCGCCCCGGGCACGCTCCCGTCGGGCGCCACCGACGCGGCGGTCCGGCGGGGCGTGGAGCGCCTGAGGGCCGTCCGCAGCTCAGGCCGCGCCCAGGCCTGAGCGCCGGCCACGACGGCGGCCGGATCACAGGAGTCCCGCAGTCCCGGGAGCCCCGGTCACAGCAGCGGCTGCGCCGGCGCCGGGCCCAGTGTGGTCGTGCCGGGCGCCGTACGGTGGCCCAGACCGGTGCGGTAGGCGTCCAGCGCCGCCTCGACCCGGCCGGTCCGGCGCAGCAGGTCGCCGAGGAGCCGGCACAGGTCGGCCAGGTCACCGGCGGCGCCGGCCCGTTC
This sequence comes from Streptomyces sp. NPDC056160, assembly GCF_042268205.1. NCBI lineage: Bacteria > Bacillati > Actinomycetota > Actinomycetes > Kitasatosporales > Streptomycetaceae > Streptomyces > Streptomyces sp. NPDC056160. The sequence continues at coordinate 22,930 of NZ_JBHJUW010000133.1, read as the reverse complement.
CAGCAGGCTCAGCGCGCGGACGTAGTGCTCCTCGGCGGCCTCCGCGTCGCGGGCGTCCTCGGCGATGATGCCGAGCAGGCGGTGCGCGGCGGCGGCGTGCATCGCGCCCCGCTCGGAGGAGAGGTCGCCGAGCACGCCCCGCAGCAGTTCCGCGGCCTCCTGCGACCGGCCGCGCCGGTGCAGCACGTCGGCCAGCTCGACGGCGACCTGCCGGGTGTAGAGCCCGGCCCGCTTGGCGGTCAGCATGTCGAGCGCGGCGCGCAACTCCGTCTCGGCACGCTCCAGCTCGCCGTTCTGCGCGCAGACGTAGCCGCGCATCCAGTGGCAGTTGGCGAGCTCGGTGCGCAGCTGGAGGTGCCGGTACAGCTCGGCGGCCTTGGCGAGCGAGGCGTCCGCCTCGGCGATCCGGCCCTCGGCGAGCAGGGTGCGGGCCACCGACCGGTGCATGCGCGCCACCAGCGCGGGATCGCCCGCCTGCGGGGCCAGCGCGAGGGCGAGCTCGGCCGCCTGCGCCGCCCGCGCGTGCGCGCCCATGTCCATGTACGGGCCGATGACGCTCGCGTAGAGCAGGAGCAGGGCGTCGGGGTCGTGCAGCCCGGCTCGGTTGAGTTCGTCGAGCGTGGACTCGAAGAGGTAGACGGCGTAGCGCAGTTCGCCGGTGAGGTAGTGGGAGACGGCACGGCCGCGCAGGGCCGGGACGCGGGCGGTCAGCGGGGCGTCGGCCAGTGCCCGTTCGGAGCGCTCGAAGTACTGCCGTCCGCTCTCCAGCTCGCCGGTCTCCAGGGCGCACTCGCCGAGCCCGAGGAGCGCCTCGGCCTGGATGTCGCCGAGTTCGTGGTCCTCGGCCTCGGCGAGCAGCCCGGCGTAGAGTTCGGCGGCCCTGCCGGTCTCCCCGGTGGCCAGGGTGCGCTGTGCCTCGGTCAGCCGCAGCCGCAGGTCGGTGGCGAGGTGGGCGGGGCGGCCGGTGGCCAGTTCCTCGAAGGCGACGCCCAGCCGGCCGGCGAGGTGCCGCAGCGCGTCGTCGGAGGGGCGCACCCGGCCGGCCTCCAGCGTGGAGACGTAGGCGGGCGTGTACGCGGGCTCCGCCAACTGCCGTTGTGTCATACCCCGTTCACGTCGCAGCCGCTGCACCCTGCGCCCGATGGTCTCCGGGTCGTCCCGCTTCGCCATGCGGTTCATCATGCCAGTAAGCGGACTTACGAAGACCCGCTTCCCTGACTTGACGTCAGACAGGGCCGAACGCCCGGGATTCACGCCAACTGCCCCTTGTTCACTTCCTGTTCCGCCCTCGGCTCCCGTGCCGTTCCCTTCCTGTGCCTCTTCCGGCCGAGCGCTCCCACCCCCTAGGTTGGAGAGAGCGTTAAACCTGCTTAACCCCCCACTGTCGTTCACTGCCGCTGTGAGGTCGGTCGCCTTGCTCGGACGCCCTGTCGCGCCCCCCGGTCGCATCCGTGCACGTCATGTCAGAGCAGTCGGCGCGGCGCTCGTAGCCGTCGCCGCCCTGGTCGCCGCGGCCAACGCGGGCCCCGCCGGCACCACCGGCCCCGATCCCGTGCGGCAGGTCGTCGTCGAGGACCGCTAGGGCGTGTCCTCGTGCGGACCGGGACGCGCAGCAGTGCGCGGGCCGGGACGCGGACCAGGGACGGCCAGGGCACGGGGCCGGAGCCCGGCCTACGAGCCGTCCGGCAGCACCTTGCGCAGCGCCTTGTCCAGGCTGTCGGCCAGGGCCGCGTCGCCCGGCGGGTCAGGGGTGAACAGCCGGCCCAGTCCGGTGGTGAAGGTCTGGGTGAAGGCGCCGTACAGGGGGGTGCGCGGGCGCGGGACCGCGTGCGTGAGGGCGGGGTAGAGGATGCCGCGCGCATAGTCCGGCCGTCCGGCCGCGTCGCGCGGCATCCGGTCCGTGCTCTCCCCGGTGGGTGCCGCCGTCGGCCCCGCGCCCACCGGACACCGCACGTGGTCGTCCACGTACGCCGACGTACGGGTCGCGGCGAACCCGGCGTCCAGCAGGCACCGTTCGCTCTGCGCGCTGGTGAGGTAGGCGATGAGCTGGGCGGCCTTCCCGGCCCGTTCCGAGGAGCGCGCCACCGCCAGGTTCTGCCCGCCGAGCACCGCACGGCCGGGCAGCGCCGCCACACCCACCTGGTCGGCGGAGAAGGTCTGGTGGAGCGTGCCGTAGGCGTACGGCCACTGCCGCAGGAAAGCGGTGCGGCCCCCGGCGAAGTCGCTGAGCGAGGTGGCCTCGTCGGAGGTGAAGGCGTGGTCGAGGGTGTACGGCTTCTCCGTGCGCCGGCGCAGTTCCGCGATGCCGTCGATCAGCTCCTGGCGGCTCGCCGTGTAGTGCCCTGAGCCGTCGGTCAGGGAGAAGTCCTTCGTGGCGGACGCGAACGCCTCGACGGCGTTGACCGTACGGCCCTCGTAGGCGGCGAGCTGGGTCGTCCAGGCCTTCTCGTAGCCCTTGGGCGGGTGCGCGTCCAGGGTGTCGGCGAGGTCGCGCAGATCCGCCCAGGTCGTATCGGCCCCGAGCGTGGTCTGCTGGATGCCCGCCTCGCGCAGGTAGTCGCGCCGGTAGTAGAGCAGCCCCACGTCGGTGTTGAAGGGCACCGCGTAGACCCGGCCCTTCCAGGACGCCGTGGCGGCGACCGAGCCGATGACGTCACCGTCGAGCGTGCTGTCCGGCAGCGGTGCGACCAGCCCGGCCTCGGCGAACTCCGGCACCCAGGTCACGTCCAGGTTCACCACGTCGTAGTCGGCGCTGCCCGACTGCAGGGCGCCCAGCAACTGGCTGCGCTGCTCGTCGGCGGAGCCGGGCAGCTCGACGAGGCGCGCGCGGTAGCCGGTGCTCTCCTTGTCCTGCTGCCGGTTCCAGGCGTCGATGAGCTGCTGCCGGATGCCGTTCTTGCCGGTGACGTCACGGCCGCTGGCGACGACGATGTCACCGGGCACGTCGGCGGCGGGCGACTGCGTCGCGTCGGGGCCGCCGGTGGTGCAGGCGGTGGCGGCGAACAGCAGGGCCAGCACGGCCGACACGACCCGCAGGAGCGGCGCGGCCGGCATCCCGGACACGGCGCGGCGCCGGCCCGTCGCGTGCGACCGCGGCCCCGTCCGCCGGCCCCCGGTCCGCTCCCCCGGCCGTTTCTCCCGTCGGACCACCGGCCGGTCCCCCCACCGGATTCGCGGCCGGTCCGCGCGCCGGCCGTGTCCCCGCCGCATCAGTCCTCCCCCGTCCCCACGCGCGCGACCTCGTCATGCAGACCGGCGCCGAGGTCCTCGCCCACGTCCAGGCAGCGGCCGTGGCTCCCCGCGGCGACCGCCGCGGCCGGGCGGCCCTGGTCGCAGGAGCCGCCGACCAGGGACACCATGTCCACCGGCACCTTGCGCTGCCGTGCCCGCTCCAGCACCTCGGAGAGGTTCTTCCCGGTCAGCCGGTTGTCGTCCTCGTCGTCCGTGATGTACACGATCAGCTGCGGCCGCTTGTCGTCGGCGCCGCGCGCCCCCATGAAGTCGAGCGCGGCGAGCAGCGCCGCGTGCGGATCGGACTCGGCGTCCCGCACGCGCGCCGCCGCGTCGACACGGTGCTCCGCGTCGGTGCGGCGGTGGTGCCCGAAGCCCAGCACCTCGTCGTGGTTGCCGCCGCCGAAGCCGTCGTAGACGCCCCACACGCCGTACTCGTCCTGCGTGCCGAGCCCGCCCAGGGACTGCTTCAGGATGCCGGGCCCGCCGCTGGGCCCCGGCCACCGCGTGTGCATCGAACCGGAGCTGTCGAGGAGGTAGAGGACCCGGCCGGGACCGTTCGCGCTGCGGTACCGCTGGAGTGCCGTGTCCATCGCCGCGCGCCCGGCGGCCCCCGGCAGCGGATCGGCGTCGCGCAGCACCCCGGCGCCGGCGGGCCCGGGATCGAGCAGCGCGTGCCCGGCGCCCGAGGCGGCGCGGAAACCGGCGTCGGCGAACGCGGCGAGCCCGTCCTTGCCGGTGAGCCACGCGTGGAAGCGGTCCACCGCGTCCTTCCGGTCGGCGGCGTCCCGGTCCCCGCCGTCCCAGCCGACCCGCACGAACGTGGGCGTCAGCGCCGGTACGTCGGCGGGGTACTCGCCGGTCCGCGGCACCCGGGTCCGCTGCGCGCAGCCCACCCCGCTGTCGAGCAGGAACTCGGGGACGAGGACGGCCGTACGGCTGTCGGCGCCGTGGTCGGCCGGCAGCGAGCACAGCAGGGCGGCGGCCGTCGCGGCGGGCGGTCCCGTACCGCGGACGCCCTGCTCGGCGGCGCGTGGATCGGCGCCGCCACCGTAGAGGCCGATCGTCGCCAGCAGCGCGGAGTCGGTGACCTCCGGGTCGGCGCGCAGCACCCCGGTGCCCGGGGCCCGCTTGTGCAGGTCCGCGATCAGCCGGGACAGCGGCTGCCCGGCGCGCTCCCCCGCGCTCTCCCCGGCCGTCTTCCCCGGCACCGCCAGCACCATCGGCGAGTACGCGAACGGCTGCGGGTCGGGGTGCAGTCCGACGAAGGTGCGCCCGGTCGGATCGGTGGTCACCCGGGCCACGTCCGTCACGGAGGCGGGGATCCAGACGTCCGGCTGCGGCCCGACGTCCCGCTGCGGGTTGGTGTCCTCCTCGCGCGGCTCCTGCCAGGCGTCGGTCTGCTGGCGCAGCGCCGTGACCGCCGCGCTCGCACCCGCGCTGTAGACGGTGATGCCGGTACGGCGGCAGCCGTGCCCGTCGGTGTCGGCCCCCGCGGTGAGGTAGGCGTCCGCGGCCGTGCGCACCGCCGGCTCCAGGTCGGGGTCGGTCAGCACCCGCAGTTCGAGGGGCGGCCGGCACTCGTGGACGCCCCCGGCGCCGATGAACCGGTGCCCGGCGTAGCCGACACCGGCGAGCGCGACGACGAGCGCGGCGATCAGCACGGCCCGGCCCAGCAGCCCGAACCGCACGAACCACCGTACGACCGCGCCGAACAGCGCCCCGACGGCCCCGATCAGCGCGTGGACGGCACGGCGCAGGGCCGCGAGCACCCGCCGGAGCAAGGGTTTTGACGGCTCCCGGTCCTGCTGCTCGCGCTCACCCAGCGGCGCTGGGGGCGGGCCCGGCGACGCTCCGGGGGAGGGTTCCGGCGTCGGCTGCGGCAACGAGGGCTCGTCCGACGACGGACGCGAGGGTGAGCCCGGCGACGGGGGAGAGGACGATTCCGGCGGCGCCGCATGCAGGGACGGCGAGGGAGACGGGGACGCGGACGGGGAGGGAGAGGAGGACGGGACGGAGGAGGGGGAGGGAGAGGAGGACGGAGAGGAGGACGGAGGTAAGTCCGTCGAGGGGGCCGTGGCCGGCGGCGGGGACGAGGGCGAGTCCGGCACCGTGAGCGGAACCGGCGCCACCGGGTCCGGATCGACCGGCCGGGCCCCCGCCAGCAGCACGTCCGTGTCCGGCGCGGCGGCGAGCTGCGGCTCCCACGGGTCCCCGAAGACGGTCGTGAGACCCGCCCCGAGCATCTGCGCGCGCAGCCGCCCGAAGACTTCGAGCAGCGACAGTTCCTCGCCCGACGCCAGGAGCCGGACGAGTGCGCCGGTGAACGGGGTCGGCCCCGCGTCGTCCCCGGAGTCGATCAGCCGGTTGGACTGGACGCTCATCAGCAGCAGGATCTTCTGCCGGCCGGGGAAGTCGTGCCACACCTTGGCCGCGTTGCCCGCGTAGCAGCAGTCGAGGATCACCACGATCCGCTCGGCGCCGCTCCCGGCGAGCACGGTGAGCACCTCGGTGAACGAGGTCGCGTTGGGGAAGACCGCCTGCGCGCCCGCGACCACGCGCGCGTTGCGCATCTGGAGGAACAGCTCGTTGCCCGCGCTCGGCACGGCGCCGTGCCCGGCGAAGTAGCACAGCAGCAGGCCCTCGGCCTCGTGGGCCGCCTTGCGCAGGTCCTCGCCGAAGTCGTCGTGGGACGGTGAACGGCAGTCCGTGATCTCCCGGTCCTCGAACACGCCACCCCGCAGGGCCTGCCGCAGCCGGCTGACGTTGTTGCGGACGGCGGGCAGCTGACCGGCCACCCCGTCCCACGCGGCCGGTTTCGTGTGCTCGTACTCCGACACGCCGACCAGCAGCGCCCGATTCACCCGCCCCCGCGGGTCGAAGCGGCTCACGGGGCTACTCCCCGCCGGGGTTCACCGGATCGACGCGTTCCTCGGGGGGCGGCCCGGGCTCCACCCGGCGGCGGTTCTCCCGCCAGGCCGCCACCGCCCTCCTCGTCTGCTCCAGCAACTCGCCGAACACCACCTCGGCGCCCGCGCCGACCAGGACCAGCAGGATCTCCATGCCGGCGCCCATGTGCCCGGACGGCGTGTCGGAGCGCGGCTGTTCGAGGATCCGCAGCCGCCCGTCGGCCACCAGGTCCTCCAGCGGGTTCTCCCGCTCCAGCCACGCCTTCAGCGCATCGATGTCCCGGTTGCTCGCACTTCCGTCCAGCCGGACCCGGATACCTCGGCCGGCCACGCCCTCCCCCTCAGCCATAACTCATCATTCTGGCACCGCGCGCGGGCCCTGGGGAGGGGGCGGACGCGTCGGACACCGATCCCTCACGCCCGCGCGCCGGCGCCCCGTCAGCTCCCCGCCCTCCCCGGCTCCGCCCTCAGCCCCGCGCCGTCTGCAATTGCCGCAGCTGGCGCCGTACATGGTCCAGCGCGCCCTGCTGCCGACCGGGCACCCGCCCGCGCAACTCGGCCAGCAGCGGCCCGAGTTGCCGGGCCCGCTCCGGATCGCGGATTTGGCCCCACTGGTGGTGCGCCCGGTCCACGGCGGCCTCGACCTGCACCGCACCGGCACCCTGCCCCATGGCCAGCCGGGTCGCGGCGACGGACAGCCAGGCACGGCAGCTGCCCGCCGCGTCGCCCGCGAACATCGCGAGGTCGGCGCGGACCTCGCTCCAGTGCAGCGCCTCCTCCGAGGCCGCCCCGTGCTCCCGTACGGCGTCCTGCTCCCAGCGCGCGGCGAGCGCGTCGGCCTCCTCGTGCCGCCCGGACTCCACCCAGGCCGCGATGGAGGCGTGCGGGTCGGCCGCCGCCGGCCGACCCGCGGCGAGCACGAGACCGGGACCGCCGGAACTCCCGCGCCCCCCGGCCCCGGCCCCTTCCTCCACGGCCAGCCGCGCCAGCGCCTGCTCGTGCAACTCGTCCACCGGCGGCCGGTGCCCGCTGCGCAGGATCGTCGCCACCGCCTTCATGTAGGCGGGCGCGGCCACCGCGCGCCGGGCGGGCGGCGGGGCGATCCTGCCGTACACGGCGATGTTGCGGCCGGTGTCCAGGGGGCGCTCGGCCAGCTGCCGCCAGCTCTCCTGGTCGGCGTACAGGTCCGCCACGACGGTGGTCGTGCCGTCGGGGCGCAGCCGCAGCTCCTCGCGCAGCCAGTGCCAGGGCAGGGCGGTGTAGCGGACGGTCGCCGCGGTGGTGCGGGCGAGCGCCAGGTGCGGCAGGCTCTGGCGGCGGTCGAGCTGGAGCTGGCCGGTGACGAAGACGGTCAGCGGTCCCGGCGCCGCCGCCGCGGCCCGCAGCCGGGAGAGTACGGCCTGCGGCTCCAGCGGGTCGGCGAGTTCGACGACGCTCGCGGTCGGGGTGCCGGACAGCACGGCGGGCTCGACGGCGGCCAGCACCGGCAGCACGGAGGCCGCGTCGACCAGACGGCCCCTGCCCACGGGCGAGGCCGCGAGCAGCAGCACGGTTCCGGGCATGGTCCCCCCGCGGTGATCCGGTCGTCGGTCGCGTACCTCTGCACCGTAACCGCTGCTGGTACGAGGGCGGGTGCCGGACCGTGGAACATCCGCGTCCGCCGATGTGCCGCCATGCCGCCGATGTCCCCTCCGACTTGCCAGGGCCGCCTCCCAGGTGTGCTCTGGTAGGCGGGGGAGAGGAGAGAGGAGCGCTCTCATGGTTCACGCGGCACCCGTGTCCGGCCGCACCGCAGGCACCCGCGCCCGGCACCCGAGGACACCCGACATCTTCGACGCCCGCGCCCACCACGTCGCCCGGTGGGCGGGCCCCTTCGCCATCGGCCTCGTCTACGGCTACTGGGCCGCCGCCAACCGGCGCTCCGGCGGGCCGATCACGGTGGGGAACGTGGTGTTCGGCTTCGTGACCGCGGTCGTGTTCACGCTGCTCATGGCGGGCGTGCTGACCCTGGCCTCCCGGCTGCCGCGCGAACTGCACGCCTTCCTGTGGTTCCTCTTCACCGGCGCGGCCTTCGGGTTCCTCTACGACCAGTCCGGGCAGTCCGTCCTGCTGACCATCGGCCTGTCCCTGGCCTTCGGGGTGGCCGTGGGCCTGATCTGCTTCTACTGGGTCTACACGCACGAGGACGCCAAGGGCCGCCGCATCGACTGACGCCGCCCTCGCCGTCCGGCAGGCAACCGCAGCCCTGGGTCCCGGACCGGCACACCGGGACCCACGGCTCTGCCCGTGCGGCTCCCGCTGTCTCCGTCCTCCCGCTGTCTCCGTCCTCCCACTGCTCCCGCTCCTCCTACGCTGCGTCGTCACCCGAATGCCGTGCGCCACTCGCGCGGCCGTCGCCGGGAGACTTCGCTGGGAGGGTGACCCGACGCCTGCGCAGCGGCCTGTCGGCCGTGCTGATCGTCCTCTCCTGCCTGCTCGTGCCGTTCGGCGCGCTGACGGCCTGGGCGACGTACGGGCTCGCCGACACCGGCCGCTACGTCACCACGATGGCGCCCCTGGCCGCCGACCCGGACGTGCGCGAGGCGATCGCGGACACGGTCGGCAACGGCATCGTGGAGGAGATCGGCCGGGAGACGGACGCCCGGGTGCTGCGCGCGACCGTGGCGCCCTTCGTGCACGACGCGGTCCGCTCGTTCACCCAGACCTCGGCGTTCCGCACCGCCTGGAACGAGGGCAACCGGGTCGCCCACGACGCCGTCCTGCGGGCCCTGCGGGACGGACAGGAGGGGCCGGACGGGCAGGACGACCGCGACCACCCCGTCACCGTCGATCTCGCCCCGGTCACCGCCCAGGTCAAGGCCCAGCTCGCCCAGGACCACGTGCCGCTCGCCGACCGCATCCCCGTCGAGCACACCGAGGTCGCCCTGCTCCCGGCCCAGGACGTGGGCCGCATGCGGAAGGGATTCCACGTGCTCGAAGTCGCCGGCTTCTGGCTGCCCGTCTCGGCCGTCGCGTTCGCCGTCGCGGGCATCGCCCTGGCCGCCCGCCGCCGCCGGGCCGTCACCGCGACCGCGCTCGGCACCGCCCTGGGCGGCGCGCTGCTCGCCCTGGCGCTCGCCGTGGGCCGCGCCCTGACCCTCTCCGACCTGCCCCAGGAGGTCTCGCAGCCCGCCGTGGGCGCCGTCTACGACGCCCTGACGTCCACGCTGCGCACGACTTCCTGGCTGCTGGTGGCCCTGGGCCTGACCGTGGCCGCCCTGACCTGGCTCACCCGCCGCCGCCCGGTACGCACCCGTCCCCGCCCCGGCGCCGGCCCGCGGCCCCGCGGCCGCCTCCGGCTCCTGCTCCGCCTCGGCCGGCGCGGCCGGGCGCCCGAGGCGCAGACCCCGCCCCAGCAGCAGGAACCGACCCGGGTCGAGGCCTGACGGGCGCGCGGGCCCTCAGGCACGTGCGGCAGGCCACGCCCGGCCGCTCTTGACACGGCCCGGCCGCCGTCCCTCTCCCGTGGCCGGGATCGCCCCCGAGGGCCGCTAACCTTACGTGTCCGTCCTGGCCAGGGATTGACGGGATCAACTCACGCGAAGGGTTGCGCACATGGGCATTCTCACTCGCCTGCGGAACGCGTTCGGCCGGTCACGCAAGGGGCGTACGGCCGAGGCAGAGGGTGCGGAGCAGGTTCCGACGACCCGGGAGGCGGCCCCGGCGCCCGCACAGGAGCCGACACCGAAGGTCCCGGCCCCGGCCCCGGAGCCCGCCCCGGCCCCCGTCGCCCACGTCCCGGACCAGCGCACACCCGCCGACGACGAGCACGAACTGGTGGCAGCGGCCTTCGACAACGTCACGGTCCCGAAACCGGCGGCGCCGGCAGAGACGGCTGAACCGGCAGAGACGACGGAGACGGCTGAACCGGCGGAGACGACGGAGACGGCTGAACCGGCGGCGGCGGAAGAACCGGCAGAGTCGGCCGGACCGGCAGAGTCGGCCGGACCGGCAGAACCCACGCAACCGCAGGCGCTGCCGGAGCCGGCGGAACCCACAGAGCCGCAGGCACTGACGGAGCCGGCGGAACCGACGGCGGCGGAAGAACCACCGGCAGCACCGCCGCACGGACCGGCACACGCCGAGGAGCCCGAACCGGCGGCTCAGCCGGAGCAGCCCGCACGGCCCTCGAAGTCCGCAGCAGCGGACCAGGCCCCCGAGCCCCCGCGAGCCGCCGACGGCGAGGAGGCCCCCGAGGGGCCGACCGCACCTGACGACGAAGGCCGCACGGGTGCTGCGAGTGGGAAGGACGACCCGGCCGAAGGCGAAGCCGCCCCCGGGCCCGCCACCGGCCCCGCCACCGCTTCCGCCCCCGAAACCCCCGCCAAACCCGCCACTCCGCTCCCCCGCCTGAAGTCCCGCGCCCCGGGCCTCGCTCCGGCCTACAAGGCCGCCACCGCCGCCCTCAAGAAGCACGACCTCACCGGCGCCCGCGCCGAGGTCCACCTCGTCCTCGACCGCTCCGCGTCCATGCGCCCGTACTACAAGGACGGCTCCGCGCAGACCCTCGCGGAGCGGACCCTGGCCCTCGCGGCGCACCTCGACCCCGAGGCCACGGTCCACGTGACGTTCTTCTCCACGGAGGTGGACGGCACCACCGACCTCACCCTCGCCGACCACGAGGGCCGGATCGACGAGGTGCACGGCACGCTCGGCCGCATGGGCCGCACCAGCTACCACGCCGCCGTGGAGGCGGTCCTGGCCCACCTCGACCAGCACGGCAGGGCGCCGCAGGCCCCCGTCCTGGTGGTCTTCCAGACGGACGGCGCCCCCGACGCCAAGACCCCCGCCACCCAGGCCCTCACCGAGGCCGCGGCGAGCCACCCCGGCGTCTTCTTCTCGTTCGTCGCCTTCGGCGAGCACGAGAACAAGGCCTTCGACTACCTCCGCAGGCTGAAGAGCGCCAACGCGTCCTTCTTCCACGCCGGCCCCGCGCCCCGCGAGCTGACGGACAAGGAGCTGTACGAGGGCGTACTGGCCGCCTGGCGCCCGTAACGCACCGCAGCCACCGCACGACACCCCGCGCCGTCCGCTTCCCAGCACGTAGAACGGGAAGCGGACGGCGCGGCCGTGTCGGCTACGATTTCAAGGTTCGTAGACGAATCGGACGGCCGCAGGAGACCGCCCGCCGTCACCCCACGTAGCGACTTGGGAGCAGCCCGCGATGGCTCGACACCTCATCACCAGCGCCCTTCCGTACATCAACGGGATCAAGCACCTGGGCAACATGGTGGGGTCCATGCTCCCGGCGGACGTCTACGCGCGCTACCTGCGCCGGCGCGGCCACGAGGTGCTGTACATCTGCGCCACGGACGAGCACGGCACCCCCGCGGAGCTGGCCGCCAAGGAACGGGGCATCCCCGTCGCCGAGTTCTGCGCGCAGGCGCACGACGCCCAGAAGGCCGTGTACGACGGTTTCGCGCTCGCCTTCGACTACTTCGGCCGGAGTTCCTCCCCGGAGAACGTGGAGATCACGCAGCACTTCGCCCGCAGGCTGCACGAGAACGGCTTCATCGAGGAGCGTTCGATCCGCCAGGTGTACAGCCCGGCCGACGGCCGCTTCCTGCCGGACCGCTACGTGGAGGGCACCTGCCCGCACTGCGGCTACGACAAGGCGCGCGGCGACCAGTGCGAGAACTGCACCCGCGTGCTGGACCCGACGGACCTGATCGACCCGCGCAGCGCCATCTCGGGCTCGACGGACCTGGAGGTCCGCGAGACCAAGCACCTCTTCCTGCTCCAGTCCAAGCTGCAGCACGAGGTCGAGGAGTGGGTGGCCCGCCACGAGGCCGACTGGCCGCAGCTGGCCTCCTCCATCGCCCGCAAGTGGCTGACCGAGGGCCTGCACGACCGCGCGATCACCCGCGACCTGGACTGGGGCGTCCCCGTCCCGGCGGACACCTGGCCGGAGCTGGCGGCCGAGGGCAAGGTCTTCTACGTGTGGTTCGACGCGCCCATCGAGTACATCGGCGCGACGAAGGAGTGGGCGGACAAGGACCCGGGCAACCGCGACTGGAAGTCGTGGTGGTACGAGGCCGACGACACCGTCCGCTACACGGAGTTCATGGCGAAGGACAACGTCCCCTTCCACACCGTGATGTTCCCGGCGACGGAACTCGGCGTGCGTGAGCCGTGGAAGAAGGTCGACTACGTCAAGGCCTTCAACTGGCTGACGTACTACGGCGGGAAGTTCTCCACCTCGCAGAAGCGGGGCGTCTTCACCGACCAGGCCCTGGAGATCCTCCCGGCGGACTACTGGCGCTACTTCCTCATCGCCAACGCGCCCGAGTCGGACGACTCCTCCTTCACCTGGGAGCACTTCACGGCCACGGTGAACAAGGACCTGGCCGACACCCTGGGCAACTTCGTCAACCGCGTGCTGTCCTTCTCCAAGAAGCGCTTCGGCGCCGAGGTCCCGGCCGGCGGTGCGCCGGGCGAGGCGGAGGCGCGGCTGGGCGAGGAGATCGCCCGGCTGCTCGCCGAGTACGAGGAGCAGATGGAGACGCTCCAGTTCCGCAAGGCCGCCGCGGCCCTGCGCGCCCTGTGGTCGGCCGGCAACTCCTACCTGGAGGAGAAGGCCCCCTGGCTGGAGATCAAGACCGACCAGGACGGCGCGGCCCTGACCCTGCGCACGGCGATGAACCTGATCCACCTGTACGCGGTGGTCTCCGAGCCCCTCATCCCCACCACGGCCAAGGCGATGCGCGCCGCGTTCGCCCTCGCCGACGACACGGCGACCTGGGTCACCCCCGAGGAGGCGAAGTCGCTGGACGCGCTGGCCGCGGGCACCCCCTTCACGGTCCCCCCGGTCCTGTTCGCCAAGCTCACCGAGGACGACCTGGCCGCCTACAAGGAGCGCTTCGGCGGCGAGCCGCAGTAGTCCCTCCCGCCCCGGGCACACGGGGTGCGAAAACGGCGAGGCGGTCCGGAACCCACATCGGTTCCGGACCGCCTCGCCGTTGCGCGGCCTACTTCGGCTGCGGCTTGCGCACCGTCAGGTGCAGTTCGCGCAGGCGGGACTCGTCCAGTTCGGTCGGGGCGCCCATCATCAGGTCCTGGGCGTTGCCGTTGAGCGGGAAGGCGATCGTCTCGCGGATGTTCGGCTCGTCCGCCAGGAGCATGACGATGCGGTCCACGCCCGGGGCGATGCCGCCGTGCGGCGGGGCGCCGAAGCGGAAGGCGCGGAGCATGCCGGCGAACTTGTCCTCGACGGTCTCGCGGTCGTAGCCCGCGATTTCGAAGGCCTTGAGCATGATGTCCGGCTCGTGGTTCCGGATGGCACCGCTGGACAGCTCGACGCCGTTGCAGACGATGTCGTACTGCCAGCCCAGGATGGACAGCGGGTCCTGGGTCTCCAGGGCCTCCAGGCCGCCCTGCGGCATCGAGAACGGGTTGTGCGAGAAGTCGATCTTCCCGGTCTCCTCGTCCTTCTCGTACATCGGGAAGTCGACGATCCAGCAGAAGCGGAAGACGTCCTCCTCGAAGTGCCCCGCCCGCTTGGCGGCCTCGACCCGCACGGCGCCCATGATCTTCGAGACCTCGTCGAACTCGCCCGCGCCGAAGAACACCGCGTGACCGGCGGCCAGGGACAGCCGCTTGGTCAGCTCGGCGACGTTCTCCTCGGTGAGGAACTTCGCGATGGGGCCGGTCAGCGAACCGTCCTCGGCCACCCGCACCCAGGCCAGGCCCTTGGCGCCCAGCGAGACCGCGTAGTCACCCAGCTGGTCGAAGAACTTGCGCGGCTGGTCCTGGACCGCCGGCACCGGCAGCGCGCGCACGTGCTTGCCGGCGAACGCCTTGAACTCCGAGCCCTCGAAGACGTCCGTGATGTCGACCAGCTCCAGCTTGGCGCGCAGGTCCGGCTTGTCGGAGCCGTACTTGAGCATCGCCTCGCGGAACGGGATGCGCGGGAAGGGGGAGGTGACGTGACGGCCGCCGCCGAACTCCTCGAACAGCTCGGTCATCAGCTGCTCGATGGGACGGAACACGTCCTCCTGCTCGACGAAGCTCATCTCGACGTCGAGCTGGTAGAACTCGCCCGGCGACCGGTCCGCGCGGGCGTCCTCGTCGCGGAAGCAGGGCGCGATCTGGAAGTAGCGGTCGAAGCCGGAGATCATCAGCAGCTGCTTGAACTGCTGCGGCGCCTGCGGCAGGGCGTAGAACCGGCCCGCGTGGACCCGGGAGGGGACGACGTAGTCGCGGGCGCCCTCGGGGGAGGTGGCGGACAGGATCGGCGTCGCCATCTCGTTGAAGCCGAGCGCGACCATCTTCTGCCGGATCGCGGAGATCACGGCCGTCCGCAGCATGATGTTGCGGTGCATGCGCTCGCGGCGCAGGTCCAGGAAGCGGTACTCCAGGCGCCGCTCCTCGTTGACCCCGTCCTCCGCGTTGATCGTGAAGGGCAGCGGGGCGGCGGCGCCGAGCACCTCGACCTCGCCGACCTCGACCTCGACCTCGCCGGTGGGCAGGTCGGTGTTCACGTTCTCGGTTCCACGTGAGACAACGCCGCCGTCGACCCGGACGACCGTCTCCTTGGACAGCTTGTCCAGCGCCTCGTACGCGGGCGTGCCGGGACGGGCGACGAGCTGCGTGATGCCGTGGTGGTCGCGCAGATCGATGAAGAGGATGCCGCCCAGGTCGCGCCGATTGTGCAGCCAGCCACTCAGCCGGACGTCGGTGCCGACGTCAGAGGCGCGGAGCTCGCCGCAGGTGTGGGACCTGTACCGATGCATCGTCGTTCATCCAGTCTTCGCGGATCGGGGGATCACCGGGCGGGCACGGCCCGGACCCACCCAGCCTACCGGCCGAGGGGAGATCGCCTCTCCCCCATATCACGGCCCACGCCGCCGGCCGTGATCCCGGCGTCCCCACCGGCCCGTTCGCGGGCACCCCGGGCCCGCACGCCCGTACGCCTTCGGTGGCAGTGTTCGAGAGCCTCTTCTTACAGTGGGGCAATGCGCACTGGTGAGCCCCTGCCCGCCGTGGGGGACGTCCTGGCCGCCCTCGCGACCGGGCTGTGGCACTGGGACACCTCCACCGGGCTGGTCGCGGTCGACGCCGAGGCGGCACGGCTGCTCGGGCTGCCCGCCGAGGGCGCCACCCTCACCGAGGCCCAGGTGCGCGCCCGCCTGCACCCGGTCGACTGGAACGAGATCACCGGCGTGGTCCGGCTCGCCGCCGCCGAAGGCACCCTCGCCGAGGTGCGCATCCGGATCATGGACGAGCGGGGCCGGATCATCCGCGTGGTCCGCAGCCGCTCCCGCCCCGCCTACGACTCCCGCAAGAAGGCCTACGAACTGATCGGCACCCTCCAGGAGGTCACCGAACCCACGCCCGGCTCCCCGGCCGGGCGCAGCGCCGTCACCGGCGACTGGCGGCGCTCACGGGAGGCGTTCCTGCTGGACGCGGGCCGCGCCCTGGCCGAGGCGCGCTCCACCGCGGAGGTGCTGCGGGTCGCGGCCGGCCTGTCGATGCCCGGCTTCTCACCCGACGGCCTGGCCGTCTTCGGCGTGGAGGCCGACCACCTGACGATCATCGGCCACCACGGGCAGCAGGAGGGCGACGAGGTCCCCTTCGTGCACATGGCCCTGGAGACCGACTACCCGGCCGCCGAGGTGGTCCGCACCGGACGGGCCGTCTACCTGGCCTCCCCCGAGGAGTACCAGGCCCGCTACCCGCTCACCTGGAAACTGGCCCAGCGCTTCGAGCGCCGCTCCTGGGCGTTTTTGCCGCTGACCGCCTCGGGCCACACCATGGGCGCCTGGATGGCCGCCTTCACCTATCCGGTCGCCTTCACGCCCGACGAACGCTCGGTGCTGACCACGGTGGCCCGCATGCTCGCCCAGGCCCTCTCCCGCGCCGGGACGGCCGAGACCGAGCGTGCGCTGAGCGAGGGCCTGCAGCGCTCGATGATGCCCACGACCGGCCCCGCCGTCCCCGGCATGGACGTGGCGGCCCGCTACGTCCCCACCGGCGGCGGCCTCCAGGTCGGCGGCGACTGGTACGACGTGATCCCGCTGCCCGGCGGCCCCTCCCGGACCCGAACGAAAGCCGGCGCGGGACGGTTCGCCCTGGTCATGGGGGACGTCCAGGGCCACGACGTACGCGCCGCCGGCCTGATGGGCCAGCTGCGCATCGCCCTGCGCGCCTATGCCTCCGAGGGCCACCGCCCGGACGCGGTCCTCACCCGCGCCTCCCGCTTCCTGCACGGCGTCGTCGACGACAGCGCCGACGACGACCTCGCCGACCTGCGCTTCGCGACCTGCCTGTACGCCGAGGTCGACCCCCGCACCGGCATCCTGGAGGTCGCCCGCGCCGGGCACCCCGACCCGGTGATCCGCATGGCGGACGGCACGGTGCTGCTGCGCCCGACGGCGGGCGGGCTGCCGCTGGGCGTCGACCCGGACGCCGACTACCCCACCACCCGGTTCGTCCTGGAACCGGGCGAGACCATGATGCTCTGCACCGACGGCCTGATCGAGACCGGCGGCCACGACCTGGACACCGGCTGGCAGCGCATCCGCACCATCCTGGAGCAGCACGACGGCGACACCGAGGAGCTGGCCGACGCGCTCGTCCAGGCCGTGCACGGGCCGTCCTCGCACCACACCACCGGCCCGCTCGCCGACCGCCGCGAGGACGACATCGCCGTCCTGCTGCTGAGCCGGCTCCACGACGGCCACGGCGGCGCCGTCACCGCCCGGCCGGAGATCCGGCGCACCCTGCTGACCGTGGCGCAGGCCGAGCCGGAGCGGATCGCGCTGGCCCGCCAGCAGCTGCGGGAGCTGCTGCACGACTGGTCGTCCGCCGACCAGGTGGACTCGGCGGTGCTGCTGCTGTCCGAGACGCTGACCAACGTGCTCGTGCACACCGACACCGACGCGCTGCTGCTGGCCGAGGTGAGCGGCGAACGGGGCGAGCGGCGGTTGCGGGTGGAGGTCACCGACGCCGGCGACGACCTCCCGCACAAACGCAGACCGGGCGAGCTGGCCTCCTCCGGGCGGGGCCTGGTCCTGATCGAACTGCTCGCGGACGCCTGGGGGGTCGAACCGCGGGGGGTGGGCAAGAGCATCTGGTTCGAGCTGTACGAGCCCCCGCACCCCAAGCTGTGACCGGCCGGCACCCCGGCCGGCCCGCGGGACCCCTCGGGCCGCCGCTACGAGAACCGCTGCCGCAGCTCGTGCGCGATCCCCGACGCCGCCGCCGTCAGCGGCACCGCCAGCAGCATCCCGACGATCCCCGCGACCGACGCCCCCGCGGTGATGGCCAGCAGCACCGCCGCCGGATGCAGCTGCACGGTCCGGCTCTGGATCACCGGCTGCAGCACGTGCCCCTCCAGGACCTGCACGGCCAGCACCACGCCGAGCGCCCACAGCGCGACGGCGAACCCCCGGTCGGCGAGCGCGACCAGCACGGACACCGTCCCGGAGATGAACGCCCCCAGGTAGGGGATGTAGGCCCCGACGAAGACCAGCGCGCCCAGCCCGATCGCGCCCGGCACGTCGAGCAGCAGCAGACCGACGGTGATGCACACGGCGTCGATGAACGCGATCAGCGTGGTCCCGCGCATGAAGCCCTCGACTGCGGCGAAAGCCCGCCGGGCCATGGCCTCCGCCGCATCGGCGCTCCCGCCCGGCGCCAGCGAACGCAGCGTGTCGAGCGCCCGGCCCGAGTCACGCAGGAAGAAGAAGACGAGCAGCAGCGCCAGCACCGCCATCGCCATGTACTCGGCGACCACACTGACCCCGCTGATCACGTTGGAGACCGCCGTCCCGCCGAACTTGGACAGCAGCTGCCTGGCATGGGCGGCGAGGTCGTCGAGCGAGGTGCCGGCCGCCCCGAAGTGCGAGGCGAGCGACTTCGCCGCGCGCTCCAGGGAGGAGGCGATCTGCGGCCCGCTGTCGATCAGCGCGAGCGCCACGATGTAGCCGACGCCGCCGACGACGACCAGGACGGCGGCACACGTGATCCCGGCCGCCACCGAACGGTTCACCTTCGCCCGCACCAGCCGCCGGAACAGGGGCCGCAGCAGCGCGGTCCCGAGCAGCGCGAGCAGCACCGGCGTGACCGTCGTACGGAAGGCCACGCACAGCCGCACCACGATCCACACCACACCGGAGACGAGCAGCGCGACGGCGCACCAGGCGGCAAGGCGCCGGACGGGCTCGGGCAGCAGTCGCACCCCACCAGCGGACCACGCGCCGGGCGGGCTGTCCTGCACGGACGGCCCGCCCGGGTGACCCCGCGCCCGCGCGGGGCGCGGCTCAGTCCTGCGGACCGCTGCCGGTCATGCCGTGGACGGCCGGGACGGAGCCCAGCCGCCCCTTCTGGAAGTCCTCGAAGGCCTGCTGGAGTTCTTCCCTGGTGTTCATGACGAACGGGCCGTAGTGCGCCATCGGCTCACGGATCGGCTGCCCGCCCAGCAGGACGACCTCCAGGTCCGGCGTACGGGAGTCCTGCTTCTCGTCCGCGCGGACGGTCAGCGAACCGCCGGCGCCGAAGACGGCGGTCTGGCCGACCTGGACCGGCCGGCGCTCGGCGCCCACCGTGCCGCGCCCGGCGAGGACGTAGGCCAGCCCGTTGAAGTCCTCCCGCCAGGGCAGGGTGACCTCCGCGCCCGGCGCGAGCGTCGCGTGGATCATGGTGATCGGCGTGTGCGTGACGCCGGGACCCTGGTGGCCGTCCAGCTCACCGGCGATGACCCGCAGCAGCGCGCCGCCGTCGGGGGAGGTGAGCAGTTGGACGCTGCCCCCGCGGATGTCCTGGTACCTCGGGGCCATCATCTTGTCCTTGGCCGGCAGGTTCACCCACAGCTGGAGGCCGTGGAAGAGGCCGCCGGACATGACCAGGGACTCCGGCGGCGCCTCGATGTGCAGCAGTCCGCTGCCCGCCGTCATCCACTGGGTGTCGCCGTTGGTGATGGTGCCGCCGCCGCCGTTGGAGTCCTGGTGGTCGAAGACGCCGTCGATGATGTAGGTGACGGTCTCGAAGCCGCGGTGCGGGTGCCAGGGGGTGCCCTTGGGCTCACCGGGCGCGTACTCCACCTCACCCATCTGGTCCATCATGATGAACGGGTCGAGATGGCGGTAGTTGATCCCGGCGAACGCCCGGCGCACCGGGAAGCCCTCGCCCTCGAAACCGCTCGGCGCGGTCGTGACGGCGAGCACGGGGCGTGCCACGGCGTCGGCCGGCGCGGCCACACGGGGCAGCGCCAGCGGGTTCTCGACGGTCACTGCAGGCATGTCGGTACCTCCTTGTGCGCTCACTCTAGTTGAGCGTTCAACTTTCTGCCAGCCACAACGGAGGACGGCCCCGGGGCATTCCCGGACTCACGACACGGTTCTGCCGCTCAGCGCCCCCAGCCGGTCAGCGCGCTCACCGCGGGCGCCACCAGCATCACGCCGATGAAGAGCAGCACGCCCCCGACACCCACCGCGAAGGCCGTCCCGCCGACCAGCCGGCCGGTGGTGTCGCGGCCGAACACCGCGGCCTCCGGGTCCGCGGGGTCGTAGAGGATCTCCGCCCCTTCGGCTCCGCTCCCCGCCCCGCGCCACTCCCGGGTCAGCCCGTCGGCGTCGACGTACGTGTAGACGTGGTGCTCGGACGGCTCGTCGCCCCCGTGCACGGCGTAGGAGCGCCTCAGCCGGGCCGGCACCGCGATCCCGCGCGCCCGCAGCACCCGGGCCCGCCGGACCAGCCCCGCCCCGCCCGCCACGGCGACGACAGCGGGCGCGATCACCAGCGGAGCCGCCAGCCAGCCGAAGACGGCCCCGGCCGCCGCCCCCCTCACCAGGAGGGCGGCGGCCACGAGCACGTAGACCGCCCCGGCGGCCCGTCCCGCTCCCCGGTGCGGCGCGGGCGCCCACCGCTTCAGCCGCTCCTCGCGCACCTGCTCCGGCCCGTCCGGGCGGGGATCACCGCTCGCGCGCGCGGGCAGCCTGCGACCGAGGGCGTCGGCGAAGGCGCGCACGGCGGCGGCGTCGCGGCAGGTGAGGGAGTACGCGGCCGGCGGCTCGGCACCGGCGGCGGTCAGCACGACGGTCAGCGTGCGCCCGCCGGCCCCGCCGACGAGCACGCGTTCGATCGCCGCCACGGGTATGCGGCGGCGCAGCAGCCGGGCGTCGAGCAGGAGCTCACCCGGGCACAGCCGGGCAGCGCTGCGCCGCCGTCCGTACAGGACCGGCGGCGCGGTGTCGAAGGAGGTCACGGGGGCACCCTAGGAGCGCCCCCCGGGCGGAAGGAGCGGTTCAGCCGTACATGCGGCGCATCGCGAAGTCGACCATCTGCTCGACCGCCTTCGCGTCGAAGACCATCCGGTGCTCGCCCTCCATGTCGAGCACGAAGCCGTACCCGGTGGGCAGCAGGTCGATCACCTCCGCGCCGGTGATCACGAAGTACTTGGACTCCTTGCCGGCGTAGCGGCGCAGTTCCTTGAGCGAGGTGAACATCGGGATCACCGGCTGCTGGGTGTTGTGCAGTGCGAGGAAGCCGGGGGTGTCGCCGCGCGGGCAGTACACCTTGGAGGTGGCGAAGATCTGCTGGAAGTCCTCGGCGGCCATCTGCCCGGTGGTGAAGGCGCGCACCGCGTCGGCCAGCGACGGAGGAGACGGCTCCGGATACAGCGGCGGCTGCTGCCCGTACCCGCCGACGCCTCCGGGCATCTGCTGCTGCGGCGGGACGTATCCCTGCTGTGCGCCCGCGCCCGCGCTCTGGTCGTAGCCGTACATGGACGCAAGAGTACTGAGTCACAGATGGCCCGCTCGGGGTTGCTTCTTATTACCGACGGGTAGCATCATCGGAGTTACTAGTTGGTACGTGAACCGGATGCGAGGAGCCAGTGCCTCGCCGAGTCCTCAACGGGAGCCGTGGCCATGGGGCACTACAAGTCGAATCTCCGTGACATCGAGTTCAACCTCTTCGAAGTGCTCGGGCGCGACAAGCTGTACGGCAGCGGCCCGTTCGAGGAGATGGACACCGAGACCGCCAAGTCCGTCCTGGCGGAGCTGACGCGCCTCGCGGAGAACGAGCTGGCGGAGTCCTTCGCGGACGCCGACCGCAACCCGCCGGTCTTCGACCCGCAGACCAGCACCGCGCCGGTCCCGGCGAGCTTCAAGAAGAGCTACAAGGCCTTCATGGACTCGGAGTACTGGCGCCTGGGCCTGCCCGAGGAGATCGGCGGCACCACTGCCCCGCCGTCCCTGATCTGGGCCTACGCGGAGCTGATCCTCGGCGCCAACCCGGCCGTCTGGATGTACTCCTCCGGCCCGGCGTTCGCCCGCATCCTCTTCGAGGAGGGCACCGAGGAGCAGAAGAAGGCCGCCAGGGTCGCGGTCGAGAGGACCTGGGGCTCCACGATGGTGCTCACCGAGCCCGACGCGGGCTCCGACGTGGGCGCCGGCCGCACCAGGGCCGTCCAGCAGGAGGACGGCTCCTGGCACATCGAGGGCGTGAAGCGCTTCATCACCTCCGGTGAGCACGACATGGAGGAGAACATCCTCCACTACGTCCTCGCCCGCCCCGAGGGCGCGGGACCCGGCACCAAGGGCCTGTCCCTCTTCCTGGTCCCGAAGTACCTCTTCGACTTCGAGACCGGCGAGCTGGGCGAGCGCAACGGCGTCTACGCCACCAACGTCGAGCACAAGATGGGCCTGAAGGCCTCCAACACCTGCGAGATGACCTTCGGCGACCGCCACCCCGCCAAGGGCTGGCTGATCGGCGACAAGCACGACGGCATCCGCCAGATGTTCCGCATCATCGAGTTCGCCCGCATGATGGTCGGCACGAAGGCGATCTCCACCCTGTCGACCGGCTACCTCAACGCGCTGGAGTACGCCAAGGAGCGCGTCCAGGGCCCGGACCTCGCCGACTTCATGGACAAGACGGCGCCCAAGGTCACCATCACCCACCACCCCGACGTGCGCCGCTCGCTGATGACGCAGAAGGCGTACGCGGAGGGCATGCGCGCCCTCGTCCTCTACACCGCCTCCGTCCAGGACGCGATCGCGGTCAAGGAGGCGAACGGCGAGGACGCCAAGGCCGAGCACGCGCTGAACGACCTGCTCCTGCCCATCGTCAAGGGCTACGGTTCCGAGAAGGGCTACGAGCAGCTCGCCCAGTCCCTGCAGATCTTCGGCGGCTCCGGCTTCCTGCAGGAGTACCCGATCGAGCAGTACATCCGCGACGCCAAGATCGACACCCTGTACGAGGGCACCACCGCGATCCAGGGCCAGGACTTCTTCTTCCGGAAGATCGTCCGCAACCAGGGCGCCGCGCTGAACTCGCTCGCCGAGGACATCAAGCAGTTCCTGGCCCTGGCCACGGGCGGCGAGGAGCTGGCGGGCGCCCGTGAGCACCTGGCCAAGGCCGCCGTCGAGCTGGAGGCCGTCGTCGGCCTGCTGCTGACCGACCTCGCCGCCACCGAGCAGGACGTCAAGAACATCTACAAGGTGGGCCTGAACACCACCCGCCTGCTGCTGGCCTCCGGTGACGTGGTCGTCGGCTACCTGCTGCTCAAGGGCGCCGCGATCGCCGCCGAGAAGCTCGAGACCGCCTCCGCCAAGGACCGGGCCTTCTACACCGGCAAGATCGCGGCGGCGAAGTTCTTCGCGGCCAACGTCCTGCCCGGCGTCACCCTGGCCCGCAAGCTGGCCCAGAACGTCGACCTGGACCTGATGGAGCTGGACGAGGCCGCCTTCTAGCCACCGCCGCCCCGCCCAGGGGTTCACCCGGGGTCCCGCCGAGGGGTCCGCTCC
>NZ_JBHJUW010000132.1:0-25510 GCF_042268205.1 Streptomyces sp. NPDC056160 | reverse complement strand
GTCCGGCAACGGCAAGGGGCAGATCTTCGTCAAGGGCGAGGTGATCAAGACGGTGCCCGAGTCGAAGATCGTGGAGACCCTGATCGAAGAGGCGATGAAGCTCGCCGAGCAGATGGAGGCCGACGGCGTGGCCTCCGGAGAGCCGGAGATCTCCGTCGCGGGCTGAGCCCGCCCGGCCGCCGAAGGAGCCGAGGGCTGAACCCGGTCCGTGGCGGAGCCGGGACCTGAACCCGGTCCGCGAAGGAGCCGAGGGCTGAGCGCGGCCCGCGAAGGAGCCGAGGACTGAGCGCGGTCCGCGAAGAGGCCGGGCGCTGAGCCCGCAGGCAGCAGCGGGCCCGCTCCACGAAGGAGCCGCGGCCCCGGCCCCCGCCGGACCGGCCGCCGCATCCACAGCCGCCGCGCCCCCCCTTTCCGCACCCCCCCGCACCTCCGCACCCCTGTGTCACTCCTCCTCCGTGACCCCCCGAGTGGGGTCCGCCACCGGGGCGTCCTCCTGGAGAGAACCCGGCGCCGCCCGGCCGGGCGCGGCCGGACTGCCGTACGGGGACTGCGGGGGCGGCGGCGGTTCCCGGTCGCCCGGGGCGCCCGCCCCCCTCGCAGGCAAATGCAGCGCGAGCAGGGCGACGTCGTCGCCACTGGGACTGATGCGTTCCAGCAGCTCGTCGCAGAAGTCGTCCACCGTCTCCACGGTCGTCCGCCGGGCCAGGACGGAGGCATGGTGGCGGAGCTTGGCCATCCCCAGGTCGATGGGACGGTTGCGGCTCTCCACCAGACCGTCCGTGTAGAGCAGGAGCGTCGACTCCGGCGGCAGGTCCTCGTACGCGTCCGGCCAGTCCAGCCCCAGATGCAGCACCGCGCTCATCCCGATCAGCGGGCCGTGCCCGCCGGTCAGGAACCGGGTCCCGCCGTCCCTCGTCACCAGCAGGGGCGGCGGATGCCCCGCGTTGACCCAGTTCATCCGCCACGGACCGCCCTCGGGACCCTCGATCCGGGCGAAGACGAGCGTGGCCATCGGCGCGTCGCTGGTGTTCGTGACCGCCTCGTCCAGGCGGCACATGATCAGACTGGGCGGCTTGCCGTGGTCCCACGCCAGCGCGCGCAGCATGTTGCGGACCTCGGCCATGTGCGCGGCGGCCTGGAGGTCATGACCGACGACGTCCCCGATCACCAGCGCCATCACGCCGTCGGAGAGCAGGAAGGCGTCGTACCAGTCGCCGCCGATCTCCATGGCGCTCTGCGCGGGCAGATAGCGGGCGGCCATGCGCAGGTGGTCCACCTGCGGGAGCGGGGCGAGCAACTGGCGCTGCATGGTCTCGGAGACGTTGCGCTGCTCCTGGTAGAGCCGGGCGTTGTCCAGCACCAGCCCCACCCGGCGGCCGATGTCGGAGAGCAGCCGCACCTCCGCCTCCGTGGGAGCGGGCGAGCCCGCCGCGCGGCCCAGGGTCAGCATCCCGTAGGGGTTGCGGCGGGCGCGCAGCGGAACCACCACGGCCGCGTGGCCGCCCAGCCGCTCGAAGAGCTTGCCGTGGGTCGCGGCGAGCGGCGCGTCCGGGTCCCGCAGCCCCTCGGCGGTCAGCAGCACGGGATCGTCGGCGCTCATGACCCGCTCCACCGACGCCCGCGCCCCGGCCGACAGCAGCGGCAGTGCCCCCTCCAGCCGCCGTGCCCGCCGCGGGCGCGCGGGACACCGTACGGCGACCCGCTCCAGCAGCCCGGTCCGCTCCGAGAGCAGGGCCACCGCCGCCCAGTCGCCCAGTTCAGGCACCAGCAGCTGCAGCAGCCTGCGCAACCGCCCGGAGGCGTCCAGCGCGGACATCAGCACCGAGGAGACGTCCGCCAGGAGGTTCAGCCGGGCGGTCAGCGCCTCCAGGGCCGCCGCGTGCGCGGCCATCCGCTCCTCGGCCGCGCGCTGCGGGCCGAAGTCGTTGAAGACCACCACCAGCCCCGCCGCGCGGCCGGCCACCCGCAGGGACGTGGTCGTCCAGATGATCGGCACGGTGGAGCCGTCGGCCCGCAGGAAGTACTCCTCGCAGCCCTCCTCGACGGAGCGGCCGCCGGTCAGCGGGGTCCGCATGGCGCACTGCTCCCGCGGCACCGGGGCGCCGTCGGCGCGGCGGTGCAGCAGATCGTGCGCGTCCCGGCCGAGCATGTCCGCCTCGGAGTGGCCCAGCAGCCGCTCGGCCCACGGGTTGACGAAGGTGATGCGCCCCTCGGCGTCGATGGTGAAGACACCGGTCCCCAGGTCGCACAGGACCGCCCGCGGGAAGTCGGGGTCCCGGGCCACGCCCGCCCCGTTCACGGGCCCTGCCCCGCGTCGCCCCGGGCCGCCGCCCGGCGTGCTGCCACCGTAGATCACCGCTTTCGCCAGACCGTGCCTGACACAAGGGGTACCCAGAACATCCTGTACTGCCACACATCGGGGCATCCGTTGCCCGGCTTTCCCAGGGGGCGGCGCCGCCAGGATCCGGCGGGTACAGTGCGGAGATCAGCCGAAACCCCAGCGTGAGGCCCCGCACGTGTTGACCCAGACCACCTCACGGGTGCTCGAACCGAGCGACCTGGACGCGGCGCTCGCCGTCCTCGACCGCGAGCCGGTCGCGAACGCCTTCGTGACCTCCCGCGTGCGGATCGCGGGCCTCGACCCCTGGCGGCTCGGCGGCGAGATGTGGGGCTGGTACGAGGGCGGCATGCTGACGTCCCTGTGCTACGCGGGCGCCAACCTCGTCCCGATCTGCGCCACCCCGCGCGCCGTGCGCGCCTTCGCGGACCGCGCCCGGCGGGCCGGCCGCCGCTGCTCCTCCATCGTCGGCCCCTCCGGACCCACCACCCAGTTGTGGGGGCTGCTCGAACCCAGCTGGGGACCGGCCCGCGAGGTCCGCGCCCGCCAGCCGCTCATGGTCACCGACCGCATGCCCGCCGACATCGCCGCCGATCCCTACGTCCGCCGCGTCCGCAAGGACGAGATGGAGACGATCATGCCGGCGTGCGTGGCCATGTTCACCGAGGAGGTCGGCGTCTCCCCGATGGCCGGCGACGGCGGCCTGCTCTACCAGGCCCGGGTCGCCGAACTCGTCGGCGCGGGCCGCTCCTTCGCCCGGATCGACGAGCACGGCAAGGTGGTGTTCAAGGCCGAGATCGGCGCCGCGACCGACCGGGCCTGCCAGATCCAGGGCGTCTGGGTCGCCCCCGAGTACCGGGGCCGCGGGCTCGCCGCCCCCGGCATGGCCGCGGTGCTGCGCTACGCGCTGGCCGACGTGGCCCCCGTGGCCAGCCTCTACGTCAACGACTTCAACACCGCGGCCCGGCGCACCTATCTGCGCGTGGGCTTCCAGGAGGCCGGCGCGTTCACGAGCGTGCTGTTCTAGCCGGAGTCGGTGCCCGGTCGCGGTTCCCGGGCCCGCTGTCGCGGGCGTCACATCCGTACGGTTCTGAGGCTGGTGCGGGCCGGGTAGTCTCCCCGGCATGGCGCACTTTCCCGGTCACGGCCCCGGCCGCTTCGCCGACATCGTGATCGGCCCCCTCGACCTGTCGGCGCGGGTGGACGAGGCACTCGCCGTCCAGGCCGTCGCCTTCGGCCTCGGCGCCGAGGAGGTCGCCATGCGCCGCCAGATCGTCCTGCGCCACATGACGTGCCCGGGCGCCCGCGCCCTGGGCGCCACCACAGGCGGACGGCTGGTCGGATTCGTCTACGGCATGCCCAACGACCGCACCCACTGGTGGTCCACCGTCGTCGAGCCGTACCTGCGCGCCCGCGGACACGAGGAATGGCTCGACGGCTCCTTCGTCATCACCGAACTGCACGTCCACCCCGGCCACCAGAACCGCGGCGTCGGCCGCGCCCTGATCACCACCATCACCGACAGCGCCACCGAGCCCCGCTCCATCCTCTCCGCGATCGACACCGACAGCCCGGCCCGCGGCCTCTACCACTCCCTCGGGTACGTCGACCTGGCCCGGCAGGTCCTCTTCCCCAGCGCCCCGAAGCCGTACGCCGTGATGGGCGCCCCCCTGCCCCTGCGCCGCCGCCCGGCCGGCGGCCGCTGAGGCGATTACCGCCGCCGCCTTCCGCCCGGCTAACCTCCTAGCCATCACCGATCCCCGGCAGGAGTACGAGAACGATGGCGAACGCACCGGTCCAGCGCATGTCCCAGTTGATGGCCAAGACGCTGCGCGACGACCCGGCCGACGCCGAGGTCCTCAGCCACAAGCTGCTGGTCCGCGCCGGCTACGTCCGCCGCACCGCCGCGGGCGTCTGGAGCTGGCTGCCGCTGGGCAAGAAGGTCCTCGCGAACGTCGAGCGGATCGTCCGTGAGGAGATGGACGCCATCGGCGCCCAGGAGGTGCTGCTGCCCGCCCTGCTGCCGAGGGAGCCGTACGAGGCGACCGGCCGCTGGAACGAGTACGGAGCCGAACTGTTCCGCCTCCAGGACCGCAAGGGCGGCGACTACCTGCTCGGCCCGACCCACGAGGAGATCTTCACCCTGCTGGTGAAGGACCAGGCGTCCTCCTACAAGGACCTGCCGGTCATCCTCTACCAGATCCAGAGCAAGTACCGCGACGAGGCCCGGCCGCGTGCGGGCATCCTGCGCGGCCGGGAGTTCCTGATGAAGGACTCCTACTCGTTCGACACCACCGACGAGGGCCTCGCCGAGTCCTACGGCCTGCACCGCCAGGCCTACCAGCGCATCTTCGAGCGCCTCGGCCTCGACTACCGCATCTGCGCCGCCACCGCCGGCGCCATGGGCGGCTCCCGCTCCGAGGAGTTCCTCGCCCCGGCCGAGGCCGGCGAGGACACCTTCGCCGACTGCCCCAACTGCGACTTCGCCGCCAACACCGAGGCGATCACCTACGAGCTGCAGCCGGTGGACGGCTCCGCCGTGCCCGCGGCCGAGGAGATCCCGACCCCGGACACCCCCACCATCGAGACCCTCGCCGCCTCCCTCGGCGTCCCCGCCTCCGCCACGCTGAAGAACCTCCTCGTGAAGGTGGACGGCGAGATCGTCGCCGTCGGCGTCCCCGGTGACCGCGAGGTCGACATGGACAAGGTCGAGGCGCACTTCGCCCCGGCCGCCGTCGAACTGGTCACCGCCGAGGACTTCACCGGCCGCCCCGACCTGGTGCGCGGCTACGTCGGCCCGCAGGGCCTGGGCGAGAAGGTCACCTACATCGCCGACCCGCGCGTGGCCCCCGGCACCGCCTGGATCACCGGCGCCAACAAGGAGCACACGCACGCGAAGAACGTCGTGGCCGGCCGTGACTTCGAGGTCGACGCGTACGTGGACGTGGTAGTGGTGCAGGACGGCGACCCCTGCCCGAAGTGCGGCACCGGCCTCAAGCTGGACCGCGCCATCGAGATCGGCCACATCTTCCAGCTCGGCCGCAAGTACACCGACGCCCTCAAGCTCGACGTCCTCGGCCAGAACGGCAAGCCGGTCCGCGTCACCATGGGCTCCTACGGCATCGGCGTCTCCCGCGCGGTCGCGGCCCTCGCCGAGCAGCACGCCGACGAGCACGGGCTGGTCTGGTCCGCCGAGGTGGCCCCGGCCGACGTGCACGTGGTCGCCGCGGGCAAGGCACTCCAGACCGAACTGGCCCTCGACGTCTCCGGGAAGCTGGCCGCCGCCGGCGTCCGCGTCCTCGTCGACGACCGTGCCGGCGTCTCCCCGGGCGTGAAGTTCACGGACGCCGAACTGATCGGCGTCCCCAAGATCCTCGTCGCCGGCCGCCGCTCCGCCGAGGGCGTCGTCGAACTCAAGGACCGCCGCACCGGCGAGCGCGAGGAACTGACGGTCGACGAGGCCATCGCCCGCCTCACCGCATAGCGTCCAGCAGCCTCACGGAACAGCAGGTCAGGCCCCGCCCGCACCCGGGAGGGGCCTGACCCGTCCCGGCGGGCCGGCCGCCGGCCGCCCGCGCGGTCACGGTGCCCGGACGCCGCGAGTACCGAAGGGCCGCTGCGACGCCCCGGAGCGTGTTCGCCGGGTCAGAGCCAGCCGGCGAACTCCAGGAGCAGTTCGGCGTCCTGGTGGCGGCCCACCCGGCGTGCCCGCACACCCGACTCCACGGCGCGGAACAGGGTCCAGCCGCCCAGCCGCTCCCGGTCCACCTCCAGCGACTCCGCCAGCCGTTTGATCCGGCGCCGCGTGATGGCCGGCCCGGACGGTGAGGCGATCAAGTCCTCCACCCGGTCGCGGACCAGCCGGGCCAGATCGAACGCGACCTCGCCGACCACCGGATCCGGCCCCACGGCCAGCCACGGCAGCCGGTCCCCGGCGAGCACCTTGCTCTGCCGGAAGGTGCCGTGCAGCAACCGCTCTTCGGGCGGCGCCGCCAGCAGCCCCTCCCGAGCCGCGAGCGCCGCCTCGACCAGCGGGGCCACCTCCGCGTCGCGCTCCGCGCTCGCCCGCATCGCCTCCGCCTGCCGCGCCGTCCGCCCCGCGACCGTCTCGAACGGGTGCGCGTCGGGCGGCTCCACCCACAGGCGCCGCAGCGTGCCCGCGGCCTCCAGCAGCGCGCGTGCCTCGGGCAGCGAACGCACCGACACGTCCGGATGCAGCCGCTCCACCAGCAGCACCCCCTCGCCCGTCCCGGCCGGCTCCAGCAGCTGTACGGCACCACGGCCGCCCCAGTGCGCGAGCGCCGCCCGCTCGCTCTCGGGCCGGGCCCGGGGCGGGGCGAGCTTCAGTACGGCCGGCGTCCCCTGTGCCGTCCGGACCAGCACCACCAGGCTGCTGCGCCCTCCGGGCACCTGCACCCGCTCGACGGTCAACTCACGCAGCGCTACAGCCTGTTCGGCCAGCGCGGGCAGTTGCTCCAGCCAGTCGTCACCGTCCGGTGCCGTCTCGCCGAGCGCCCGCACCAGACGGCGCGGCGGTTCGAAAGCCATGCGCGAGTGTTTCCTTCCTGCGCGGTGGATGGTTCGGGTGGTGCCGATGCGTTCGGGCGCGTTCCCCCGCCTCCGTGGTCCGCGTGCTCTCAGCGGCCGGTCTCCGCGCGTCATGGGCGGACGCCGGGCCGGCCCCGCCGCCGGGCGCCTGCCGCGCTACGCCCTCGGGGTCGCCGACGGGCTGCCACCGGCAGCGGCGCGTTCGGCGAGCCCCGGGAAGGCTACGCTCCCCCCGCGCCAGCGCGCCGCCCGGACCGCCGCCTCGCGCAGCGCCCCGGCCGCGTCCCGCCTGCGCTGCCCGGCCGAGGCCCGCACCAGGTCGGAGTAGACCCCGGCCACCCGGTCCTCCAGTTCGGCGGCGAAGCGCACCGCGGCGGCCGAGTCCGGCACGGGGAACGGCAGCGTATAGCCCGCCGCCGCGGCGACCGGGCTGCCGCCCAGGTCCCGGACCTGGCGCACCAGGGCGTCGCGGCGTGCCCGGTGGGCGTCGTACGCGGACCGGGCCTGGCCGCGCCGCCGTTCGCCGATCCGGCCGCCCACGACGCCGTAGCCGTACACCGCCGCGTGCTCCGCGGCCAGCGCCGCCTGGAGGGCACGGACCTCCCGGTCCGCCGTCGCCCCGCTCACTTGTCCCCCTCCGTCAGCAGGTACGCGTGCACCGATCCGGCCGCCGCCACCGAGGCCAGCAGCCGCGCCAGTTCGCCGGGCACCTGGAGCAGCGCCTCGGTGCGGCGGTCGGCGAGCGACCGCTCCGCGGCGGCGAGCCCCGCGCGCGCGTCCTTCTCGCCCGCCGGGACGGTGGCCCCGGCGGGACCGGGAGGAGCGGCCGGCCCGGTCGCTCCCGCCGCCGCCCGGACGGCGTCCGTCGCCGTGGCCGTCGGGGTCCTGGAGCCGGCCGGGGAGACCGGGGCCGGGGAGCCCGGCGCGTTTGTGGCCGAGGGGGAGGAGCGGTCCGTACCGCCGAAGGCCGCCACGTGCCGCACGACCTCCGCCCGCAGCGGCCCCAGCCGTCCGGCCAGCGACGGATGCGCGGCGAGGACGGCGTCGTAGCGCCGCACCAGCCCCTGGCTGTCGCGTGCCGCGGCGGCGCGGACCCGGTCGGCGAGCGAGGGGCCGCCGCCGACGGACCCGGAGCCGTCGCTCCCGGCGGAGCAGGCGGAGCCCCCGGCGAGCAGGGCGGCCCCCGCCGCCGAGGCGAGCAGACTCCTTCTGCGCGGGCCCGAGGGGGCCCGCGAGGGTGAGGGGAACGGCACGGCAGACGTCCTCGGGTGCGTACGTACGGAAAACGGGAGGGGCGGCTCGCCCGTGATCACCGTACCCGCGCGTGCCCCGGGCACGACTCAGCGGCACCACCCTCGCCCAGGTGGACGGCAACACCCCCTGCGACCGGATACCCTTTGACCAGACACGCGAACCGTCCCACAACAGCACACGCGGCCGAGGAGTCACCCGGATGAGCACCACCCAGAGCGAGAGGCTGCGGGAACTGCTGGAACCGCTCGTCACCTCCGAGGGGCTGGATCTCGAAGAGATCGCCGTGGACTCCGTAGGACGCAAGCGGGTGCTGCGCGTCGTCGTCGACTCCGACACCGGAGCGGACCTGGACGCGATCGCCGATGTGAGCCGCGCGCTCTCGGCGAAGCTCGACGAGACGGACGCGATGGGCGACGGGGAGTACACCCTCGAGGTCGGTACCCCGGGCGCCGAGCGCCTCCTCACGCAGCACCGCCACTACGTGCGCGCCACGGGCCGCCTGGTGAAGTTCCAGCTGTCCGAGGGCGGCGAGCTGGTGGCCAGGATCGTCGCCGTCGACGACGAAGGACTCGACCTCGAAGTGCCGGGGGTCAAGGGCCGCAGGCCCACGGCCCGCCGCGTCGCCTTCCCGGACGTCGCCAGGGCGCGCGTGCAGGTCGAGTTCAGCCGCAAGGACGACAAGGTCAAGAAGGACATGAAGGAAGAGGAGGAGGCGTAGCCGTGGACATCGACATGAGCGCCCTGCGGGGCTTGGTGCGGGAGAAGGAGATCTCCTTCGACCTGCTGGTCGAGGCGATCGAGTCGGCCCTCCTCATCGCCTACCACCGCACCGAGGGAAGCCGCCGCCACGCGCGCGTGGAGCTGAACCGGCAGACCGGCCACGTGACCGTGTGGGCGAAGGAGGACCCCGAGGACCTCGAGGAGGGCCAGGAGGCCCGCGAGTTCGACGACACCCCGTCCGGCTTCGGCCGTATCGCCGCCACCACCGCCAAGCAGGTCATCCTGCAGCGGCTGCGCGACGCCGAGGACGACGCGACGCTCGGCGAGTACGCCGGGCGCGAGGGCGACATCGTCACCGGCGTGGTCCAGCAGGGCCGCGACCCGAAGAACGTCCTCGTGGACATCGGCAAGCTGGAGGCCATCCTGCCGGTGCAGGAGCAGGTGCCCGGCGAGACGTACCCGCACGGCATGCGCCTGCGGTCGTACGTGGTCCGGGTGGCCAAGGGCGTGCGCGGTCCCTCCGTCACCCTTTCGCGTACGCACCCGAACCTGGTGAAGAAGCTCTTCGCCCTGGAGGTGCCGGAGATCGCGGACGGCTCCGTCGAGATCTCGGCGATCGCCCGTGAGGCCGGTCACCGTACGAAGATCGCTGTGCGGTCCACCCGTTCGGGCCTGAACGCAAAGGGTGCCTGCATCGGCCCCATGGGCGGCCGGGTGCGCAACGTCATGGGCGAACTGAACGGCGAGAAGATCGACATCGTCGACTGGTCGGACGACCCGGCCGAGATGGTGGCGAACGCGCTCTCCCCGGCCCGCGTCTCCAAGGTGGAGGTCGTGGACCTGGCGGCCCGCTCCGCCCGCGTGACCGTGCCGGACTACCAGCTCTCCCTGGCGATCGGCAAGGAGGGCCAGAACGCCCGTCTCGCCGCCCGCCTCACCGGCTGGCGCATCGACATCCGGCCGGACACCGAGCAGGCCGGGGAATAGATCCGGACCGCACAGCGCTGCGAACACGACAACAGGCCGTTCGATTCCTGCCCCAAAGGGGTGAGGGGTGCGCGGGGAGGTAGACTTAAGGGTGTCTGGCCGGACGCAGGCCCGAGCATGCCCTGAGCGCACCTGTGTGGGGTGCCGGGAACGAGCGGCCAAGACGGATCTGCTGCGGACCGTGGCGATCGAGGGCGAGTGCGCCCCTGATCCTCGCGGTACGCTGCCCGGCCGGGGTGCGTACGTACACCCCGCCCTGGTCTGTCTCGACCTGGCGGTACGCCGCCGGGCGTTCACGCGGGCGTTGCGCGCCCCGGGAGCGCTCGACACAAAGGCGTTGCGCCGGTACGTCGAGCGGACAACAGTTGCCGAACAGGCAACACGGTAGGAAGACATGTCGTACGGAAGCCCCCGTGCGGCCTGGTACCTCGCGAGTCGAAAGCAGGTCGAGATTGCGATGAGCACTCGATGAGTACGCGATGAGTACGCCCATGAACTAGCGACGGTCCGGCCGCAACCCGGACCTCAAAGGAGCGAAGTGGCTAAGGTCCGGGTATACGAACTCGCCAAGGAGTTCGGTGTGGAGAGCAAGGTCGTCATGGCCAAGCTCCAGGAACTCGGTGAATTCGTCCGATCGGCATCCTCGACGATCGAGGCGCCCGTAGTACGCAAACTGACTGACGCCTTCCAGCAGGGCAACGGCAGCGGCAGGTCCGCCAAGCCGGGTGCCCCGAAGAAGGCCGCCCCCAGGCCCCCGGCGCCCTCCCCGGCGCAGGCTGGGGGCCCCTCCCACGGCG
Organism: Streptomyces sp. NPDC056160; assembly: GCF_042268205.1. Taxonomy (NCBI): domain Bacteria; kingdom Bacillati; phylum Actinomycetota; class Actinomycetes; order Kitasatosporales; family Streptomycetaceae; genus Streptomyces; species Streptomyces sp. NPDC056160. Next base: position 14,866 of record NZ_JBHJUW010000132.1, on the reverse strand, counting down.
TCAAGCCTGTGGGGGACCGTCCGGCCGCGCCCAAGCCGCCGGCCGCCCCCAAGCCCGCCGCGGCGCAGCAGCCCGCGGCCCCCTCGGCTCCCGCGCCGGCCGCTCCCGGCCCGCGTCCGGTGCCGGGTCCCAAGCCCGCCCCGCGTCCGGCCCCGGCCGCGCCGGCCGCGCCGGAGTTCACCGCTCCGCCGTCGGCCCCGGCTCCGTCCCCGGCCGCCTCCCAGGGCCCGCGCCCCGGTGGCGCGCGTCCCGGTGCTCCCAAGCCCGGCGGCGGTCGTCCCGGCGGCGGTGGCCAGGGTCAGGCCCGTCCGGGCCAGGGCGCCCCGCGTCCCGGCGGCCAGGCCGCGCGTCCGGGCGCCCGTCCGGCCGGTCCGCGTCCGGGCAACAACCCCTTCACCTCCGGTGGCTCCACCGGTATGGCGCGCCCGCAGGCGCCCCGTCCGCAGGGCCAGCGGCCCGGCGGCCCCGGCGCTCCCGGCGGCGGTCCCCGTCCGCAGGGGGCCGGCGCCCAGGGTGGCGGCCCGCGTCCGCAGGCTCCGGGCGGTCCGCGCCCGACCCCGGGCTCGATGCCCCGCCCGCAGGGCGGTCCGGGCGGTCCCCGTCCCGGCGGCCCGCGTCCGAACCCCGGCATGATGCCGCAGCGTCCCGCTGCCGGCCCGCGTCCCGGCGGTGGCCCCGGCGGCCGCGGTCCGGGCGGTGCCGGTCGTCCCGGCGGTGCCGGTCGTCCCGGTGGCGGCGGCTTCGCCGGCCGTCCGGGCGGTGGCGGCGGCGGTCGTCCCGGTGGCGGCGGCGGCTTCGCCGGTCGTCCCGGTGGCGGTGGCCCCGGTGGCGGCGGCTTCGGCGGCGGCGGTGGCCGTCCCGGCTTCGGCGGTCGTCCGGGCGGTCCCGGTGGCCGTGGCGGCACGCAGGGTGCCTTCGGCCGTCCCGGCGGTCCGGCGCGTCGTGGCCGCAAGTCGAAGCGGCAGCGGCGCCAGGAGTACGAGGCCATGCAGGCCCCGAGCGTCGGCGGCGTGATGCTGCCGCGCGGCAACGGCGAGACCATCCGTCTCTCCCGCGGCGCGTCGCTCACCGACTTCGCCGAGAAGATCAACGCCAACCCGGCGTCGCTCGTCGCGGTCATGATGAACCTGGGCGAGATGGTCACGGCCACGCAGTCCGTCTCCGACGAGACGCTGCAGCTCCTGGCCGGCGAGATGAACTACAACGTCCAGATCGTCAGCCCCGAGGAGGAGGACCGCGAGCTGCTCGAGTCCTTCGACCTGGAGTTCGGCGAGGACGAGGGCACCGAGGAGGACCTGGTCGTCCGCCCGCCGGTGGTCACCGTCATGGGTCACGTCGACCACGGCAAGACCCGACTGCTCGACGCCATCCGCAAGACGAACGTCATCGCGGGCGAGGCCGGCGGCATCACCCAGCACATCGGTGCCTACCAGGTCGCGACCGAGGTCAACGGCGAGGACCGCGCGATCACCTTCATCGACACCCCGGGTCACGAGGCGTTCACCGCCATGCGTGCCCGTGGTGCGAAGTCGACGGACATCGCGATCCTGGTCGTCGCGGCCAACGACGGCGTCATGCCGCAGACGGTCGAGGCGCTCAACCACGCCAAGGCGGCCGACGTGCCGATCGTCGTCGCGGTCAACAAGATCGACGTCGAGGGCGCGGACCCGACCAAGGTGCGCGGTCAGCTGACCGAGTACGGCCTGGTGGCCGAGGAGTACGGCGGCGACACCATGTTCGTCGACATCTCCGCCAAGCAGGGTCTGCACATCGACAGCCTGCTGGAAGCGGTCGTCCTGACCGCCGACGCCTCGCTCGACCTGCGGGCCAACCCGAACCAGGACGCGCAGGGCATCTCGATCGAGTCCCGTCTCGACCGCGGCCGCGGTGCCGTGGCGACGGTCCTCGTCCAGCGAGGCACCCTGCGGGTCGGCGACACGATGGTGGTGGGCGACGCCTACGGCCGCGTGCGCGCCATGCTCGACGACAACGGCAACAACGTCGCCGAGGCCGGCCCGTCGACGCCGGTCCAGGTCCTGGGCCTGACCAACGTCCCGGGTGCGGGTGACAACTTCATCGTGGTCGAGGAGGACCGTACGGCCCGCCAGATCGCGGAGAAGCGCGCGGCCCGTGAGCGCAACGCCGCGTTCGCCAAGCGCACGCGCCGCGTGTCCCTGGAGGACCTGGACAAGGTGCTCAAGGCCGGCGAGGTCCAGCAGCTGAACCTGATCATCAAGGGTGACGCTTCCGGTTCCGTCGAGGCCCTCGAGTCCTCGCTGCTCCAGCTGGACGTCGGCGAAGAGGTCGACATCCGCGTCCTGCACCGCGGCGTCGGTGCGGTCACGGAGTCCGACATCGACCTGGCGATGGGCTCCGACGCCATCGTGATCGGCTTCAACGTGCGCGCGGTCGGCCGTGCGCAGCAGATGGCCGAGCGCGAAGGCGTGGACGTCCGGTACTACTCGGTCATCTACCAGGCGATCGAGGAGATCGAGGCGGCCCTCAAGGGCATGCTCAAGCCGGAGTACGAAGAGGTCGAGCTGGGCACGGCGGAGATCCGCGAGGTCTTCAAGTCGTCCAAGCTGGGCAACATCGCGGGTGTCCTCATCCGATCCGGCGAGGTCAAGCGCAACACCAAGGCCCGGCTCCTGCGCGATGGCAAGGTCATCGCGGAGAACCTCAACATCGAGGGCCTGCGTCGCTTCAAGGACGACGTCACCGAGATCCGCGAAGGCTTCGAGGGCGGTATCAACCTCGGAAACTTCAACGACATCAAGGTCGACGACGTCATCGCGACGTACGAGATGCGCGAGAAGCCGCGGGTGTAACACCCCACGCAGCGCGCGCACCGGCCGACGGGACTGCTTCCCGTCGGCCGGTGCGCCGTGTCGGGCCCCACGGCGCACCGCTCCGGCCGGGCGGGCGGGCGGGAAACCCCGTCGAGCCACCGCCGGGTTCGGGGTACCGTTCTTGATGTCCCTGCCCGTATCGAAGGCAGGACCATCGACCCCGTACCGGCGGGCAACCCGGACACACATGTACGTGGGGACTCTGTCCTTCGACCTCCTCCTCGGCGACGTCCACTCGCTGAAGGAGAAGCGCTCCGTCGTCCGCCCGATCGTCGCCGAGCTCCAGCGCAAGTACGCGGTGAGCGTGGCCGAGGTGGACCACATGAACCTCCACCGGCGAGCCGTCATCGGCCTCGCCGCGGTCTCGGGCGACGCGACACACCTGACCGACGTACTGGACCGGTGCGAGCGGCTGGTCGCCGGGCGTCCCGAAGTGGAGCTGCTGTCCGTCAGGCGGCGCTTCCACGGCGAGGACGACGGCTAGCGGCACGGCGGACCGCACCCCATGGCACCACACCACAGAACGTAGAAGAGAAAAGAACGGGAGACGGACCAGTGGCCGACAACGCGCGGGCGAAAAGGCTGGCGGACCTCATCCGAGAGGTGGTGGCCCAGAAGCTGCAGCGCGGGATCAAGGACCCGCGGCTCGGCTCGCACGTCACCATCACGGACACCAGGGTCACGGGCGACCTGCGGGAGGCGACCGTCTTCTACACGGTCTACGGAGACGACGAGGAGCGCGCGGCCGCGGCGGCCGGCCTGGAGAGCGCCAAGGGCATCCTGCGCTCCGAGGTCGGCCGGGCGGCCGGGGTGAAGTTCACCCCGACCCTCACCTTCGTCGCGGACGCCCTCCCGGACACCGCCCGGACCATCGAGGACCTGCTCGACAAGGCACGCCAGTCCGACGCCAAGGTGCGGGAGGCGTCCGCGGGCGCCGCTTACGCCGCCGGCGCGGACCCGTACCGCAAGCCGGGCTCCGAGGACGACGCCGACGAGACGGACGACAGCACCGAATGACCAGCAAGCCCACCCCGCCCGACGGCCTCGTCATCGTCGACAAGCCGTCGGGCTTCACCTCGCACGACGTCGTGGCCAAGATGCGCGGCATCGCTAAGACCCGCCGCGTCGGCCACGCCGGCACCCTCGACCCCATGGCGACCGGGGTCCTCGTCCTCGGCGTGGAGAAGGCCACCAAGCTCCTCGGGCACCTCGCCCTGACCGAGAAGGAGTACGTCGGCACCGTCCGGCTCGGCCAGAACACGCTCACCGACGACGCCGAAGGGGAGATCACCTCCTCCGCCGATGCCTCAGGGGTCACCCGCGAGGCCGTCGACACCGCCGTGGCCAAGCTGACCGGCGACATCATGCAGGTGCCGTCCAAGGTCAGCGCCATCAAGATCAACGGCGTGCGGTCGTACAAGCGGGCCCGCGAGGGCGAGGAGTTCGAGATCCCGGCCCGGCCGGTGACCGTCTCCTCCTTCCAGGTGTACGACGTGCGCGAGGCCGTCGCCGAGGACGGCACCCCCGTGCTCGACCTGGTGGTCTCGGTGGTCTGCTCCTCGGGCACCTACATCCGCGCCCTCGCCCGCGACCTGGGCGCCGACCTCGGTGTCGGCGGCCACCTCACGGCGCTGCGGCGCACCCGCGTGGGCCCCTACAAGCTGGACGCCGCAAGGACGCTCGACCAGCTCCAGCAGGAGCTGACCGTCATGCCGGTCGCCGACGCCGCCACCGCCGCCTTCCCCCGCTGGAACGTCGACACCCGGCGGGCCCGGCTGCTCACCAACGGCGTGCGCCTGGAGATGCCCGAGGAGTACGCGGGCGCGGGCCCCGTCGCCGTCTTCGACCCCGAGGGACGCTTCCTCGCGCTCGTGGAGGACCAGCGGGGCAAGGCCAAGAGCCTGGCCGTCTTCGGCTGACCCGGTCGCCCGTGGAGCGGCGGCGGCGGACACGGGGTGTTCCCCGGCCGCCGCTCCACGGTCCCCCCTCGGTTCCCCCACTCCTAGGGTGTATCCGACGACCCCCGGCTATTCACCCGACCGTGCAGGCGCTCGGAGTGAACGAAGGGAGCGCAGGGGGGCGCGTTCGCCTCGCGATCTTCCCCGCTGATCGTTCCGTGCCTACCGTCGAGGTCAGGCAGAGCATGGACAGGTTGCACGACGGCACGGCGGGGAGGTCCGACCATGGGAGCAGGGGCCCCGCGGCCGACGGCCGCGCACGGCCGGGGGAGCCGGCCGCCCGCCGAGACGCCCGCCGATGCTCCCGCCGTCAGGAGCGGCGGCGGTCGGGCCGCCCTGAGGGCACCGGCGTGCGCCGAGCCGTACGACGCGGCGGCGGCCCGCCAGTCGGTCCACCTGGCCACCACCGGGGCCCGCGACCGCCTCCTGGAGGGCGCCCTGGTGTGCGTCCGCGACCCGGCGGGGCGCCCCCGCGGCACCGGCTTCGCCGCCGACCACCGTGGCACGGTGATCACCAGCCACGAGGCCGTCGACGGCCTCACCCGCCTCGTGCTGCACACCCCGGGCGCGGACGACCGCTCCTGCGTGGTGACCTCCGCCGCGGTGACCCCGCTGCCCGGGCTGGGCCTCGCCCTCGTACGGACCGAGGGCCTGGACGTGCCCCCGCTGCCCGTGTCGGTGCGCGGCCGGGTCCGGCCGGGACAGTACGTACGGTTCCCCGCCGGGGGCTGGCGCGAGGCCCGCGTACTGGGCACGACCGCCGTGACCTACTCTGCTGCGGACCGCTGCCACCTCCTGCCCGGCGTCCTCGAACTGGCCATCGGCACGGCGGGCCGCGACGCGCTCCGGCCGGGCGGTGGGGCGGCGGGGGGCCCGGTGCTCGACCTGGAGACCGGCGCCGTGGTCGGCGTCCTCGGCACGGCCCTGCGGTCCGGCACCGGGGGCGCCGGGTTCGCCGTGCCGCTGCCGTGCGACGACGGCCCCCTGACCGAGCTGCTCGCCCGCAACGCGGCCACCGTGCCCGCCTACGGCCCCGATCTCAACGTGGCGGGTGTTCTGGAACTGACGGCCACCTCCGTGGCGCAGGATGCGCCCCGCGGCGCCCTGCCGGACCACGCGCCCGCCCCGGCGACCGTCCTGGCAGGGCCCGGGGGCGCTTCGATGGGCTCGGAAGCCGTCCCGGGGGGTCCGGCTACCGTCCTGGCGGGCTCGGCCACCGTCCTGACCGGTCCGGTGACGGCTGTGTCCGGCCCGCCGGCCGCCGGGCCCGACCCGGTGACCGTCCGGCCGGGCCCGGCGAGCGGCCGGACCCGGGGGCCGGTCGAACGGGCCTACGTGCTGCGGGAGCTGGAGGCGTTCGGGCACGGCCCGGCCGCCGTGCTGGGCCTCGTGGGGGCGCCCGGCAGCGGCCGTACCACCGAACTCGCGGCGCTGGCCGGGCGCCGCGCCCGGGGAGACGCCCCCGCCCCCACCCTCTGGCTGCGCGGGGCCGACCTGGAGGGCGCCGACGCCTCGGTGGCGGACGCGGCGGCCCGGGCGCTGGACCGCGCCGCCCGGATCGTGTCGGCCGCCCGGGCACCGCTGCCGACCGACCTCACCGACCTCACCCCGGAGCGCGTCGCCCGTCTCGCCCGCGCCCACGGACGCCCGCTGCTGGTCCTGCTGGACGGCCCCGAGGAGATGCCGGCCGTCCTCGCCCGACGGCTCGCCGAGTGGACCGGGGCGACCGCGCGGTGGCTGCGTGCCACGGGAGCGCGGCTGGTGGTGGCGTGCCGGGACGAGTACTGGGAGGGAGCGGGGGCGTTGTTCCCGCCGGATCTGCTGCACCTGCCGACCGGACCGGAGGCGGGCGGGCGCGCCGGGGAGCCGGGCCCCGCCGAGCACGCAGGCCGGTTGCGGGAGGCCCCGGGTACGCAGGGCACCGGGGGTGCCGAGCGCAACGGGGGCGCGGCGGGCATCGAGGGTGCGGAAGGCCACGGGGGTGCCGGGGGCACCACGGGTGCGCAGGGTCCTGAGTATGCCGAGGGCACCGGTGGGAGGCTGGGTCCCGAGTGTGCCGAGGGCATCACGGGCACGCAGGGCCCCGAGTGTGCCGAGGGCATCGGGGGCTCGGGAGGCGTCGGGGGCGCGGAGGGCCGTGAGGATGCGGAGGGCGCCGAGGAAGCGGAGGGCCGGGCCTGCCTGCCCGGCCTCCCGCCGCCCTGTCTGCTCCTCGGCGACCTGCGGCCGGAGGAGGCGCGTGAGGCCCGCGCCCGGTACGGCGTCCCGGACGGCGCCCTGGCCGAGGCCGACGCCCGGCACCCGCTCACCCTCCGGCTCCTGGCCGAGGTGCGCGCGGCCCTGCCCGGCACCGGCGGCCACCCCCGCCTGGACCGTACCGACGTCCTCGCGGCCCACCTGGACCTGATGTGCCTGCGCGTCGCGGTCCGTCTCGCCGCGGAGAACGACCTGCGCGGCACAGCGGTCCGCCGCCTCGCGGCCAGGGTCTCCGGCCAGGTGCACGAGGCCGCCCGCCGCAGTCTCGGCCCCGGCCCGGGCGGACTGGACCGGGCGACGTTCGAAGAGGTGTTCCCGTGGGGGCCGGCCCCCGCCCGTCTCGGCGGCGGCACCGGCTGGGCGTCCGCCGTCCTCACCGAGGGCCTTCTCGTCCCGGCCGGCGACGGCTACCGCTTCGCCCACGAGGAACTCGCCGACTGGATCCAGGGCGCCCACCTCGACCTGGACGAAGCCCTGCGCGTCCTGGTCCACCGGCGGCACGTTCCCGGTGAACCGCGCCGCCCCCGGCCCGTCCCGCACCACCGCATCGGCCCGGTCGTCCAGGCCCTGCTCCTGCTGGCCCGCCACCACGGCACGCGCCGGCTCGCCGTCCGGCTCGAGGAACTGCTGTGCGCCCTGGACGGTGACCCGCACTCCTGGTGGGCGTCGCGGCTGCTCGCCGCGGTCCTCCTGCGCGTCCCAGACGCGACGCCGTACGCCGGTGTGCTGCGGCTGCTCGCCGACCGGCTCGGCGTCTGGCGGGAGTGCGGCCTGCCCGTGCCCGGCGGCTTCGGACCCGCCTTCTGGACCGCGCTGCACCTGCCGGTCACCGACCGCTGCGACCTGCTCAGGCGCCTCCTCGTCGCCGACGATCCGACGCGGGAGCCGCCCGACTCGCCCGGCACGCCCCTCACCCGTGCCGAAGCAGCCGCCCCGGCCGTGCCCCCTCTCCGCACGCGGGCCCGCGCTTCCCGCGCCCCGCGCCCGCCCCGCTACCTCGACGCCCTCGCGCGCCTCCTCACCGCCGACCCGGCTGCCGTGGGACCGCACCTCACCCGCTGGTTCGACGACGAGCGGCCCCTGCCCGCGGCCCCGCGGGCCACCGTGGCCACGGCCGCCCAGGCGCTGCTCTACGCCCACCGGCACCGCGCCCCCGACGACCTCGCCGACACCCTTGCCGACTGCGCGCACCCGCGGGCCGCCGAACTGCTGACCGCGCTCGCCGAGGAGGAACCGTCCGCGCTGTGCCGGGCCGTCGACCGGTGGGCGCGCGACGAACGCCAGGACCGCCGCACGACGGCGGTCGAGCAGGGCCTGCGCACCGCCCCCCACGCGCGGACCCGGACCGACCGCGAACTGCTGTGCCGCGCCGCCCTCGCCGTCCTCGCCCGCCCCGCCGACACCGCACTGCACGGCCGCGCGCTCGCCCTCCTCGTCGCGGACCCCGCCGCGCGCGCCCGCCATCTGCCGCAGGCGCTGCGGCACTTCGCGACCGGCGACGCCCAGCTCCCGCCGAGCGCGCTGGCCCCCGCTCTCGCCACCCACCCCGAGACGGTCCTGACCGCCTTCGGGGAACGGCTGCGGCACGGCCCCGACGCCGGGGAGACACTGCGGACCCTCACCGAGGTCACCACGCCCGCCCTCGCCCGCCGCGTCGCCGCCGTCGTCCGCGAGGCGGTGGCGCGGCGACCGGACACCGCGGAGGCCGTGGCCGCCTGCGTCGACCGGCGGCTGTGCTTGGGGCCGGACGCCCGTTCGGTGCTGTTCCCCCTGGTCAGCGGGCTCCTGGAGAGCGGTTGCCCGGCAGCGCTGCGGTCGGCGCTCGGCGGGATGCTGGTCGCTCCCGGCCTCCCGGCCTCCCGGGCGCTGCGCCGGGAACTCCTCGACCTCCTGCTCGCCCACGAGAGCGACCCGGCCGTGCTCGACGCGGTGCTGCGCGCCGCCGCGCCGAACGCCGACGAGGATCTGGGGCACCTCGTGCACCGGGTCGGCCTGCTGCTCGTCCGCACCCCGGAGGGCGCGGCCGTGTTCGACCGCGCGCTCGTGGAGCTGGCCCGGCACGTCCCCGGCTTCGCCGCACGCGTGGCCGGATGGCTCACCGGAGCCCCGTACGACTGGGCCGCCGTCGTGGGCCCCAGCGCCCGACGCGCGATCGAGAACCTGGCCGGGGCGGTGGTCCCCGTCTGACGGCGTCCGGGGCGGGGCGCGAGGAGGGGCAGGTGGACGGAGTGCGGGAGCGTGGTCCGGTCACCCCGTCCGGGTACGTGCGCCCGGTCACAGCGTCCATGCCGATGCGGGCGCGGAACGCGCGGCATGGCACCCTTAGACCTGCGGACAAGGCAGCAAGCCGACCTAGACGACGGCATCTAGGCAACACGGACACGGGTTCGACGAGGAGCGGTCACAGTGCAGCGCTGGCGTGGCTTGGAGGACATCCCCCAGGACTGGGGGCGCAGCGTCGTCACCATCGGCTCGTACGACGGAGTCCACCGCGGCCACCAGCTCATCATCGAGCACGCCGTGAACCGCGCCCGCGAGCTGGGGGTGCCCTCCGTCGTCGTCACCTTCGACCCGCACCCCAGCGAGGTCGTGCGCCCCGGCAGTCACCCGCCGCTGCTCGCCCCCCACCACCGCCGTGCCGAGCTGATGGCCGAGCTGGGCGTGGACGCGGTCCTCGTCCTGCCCTTCACCACCGAGTTCTCGCAGCTGTCCCCGGCCGACTTCGTCGTCAAGGTGCTGGTCGACAAGCTGCACGCCAAGGCGGTCGTCGAGGGCCCGAACTTCCGCTTCGGCCACCGGGCCGCCGGGAACGTCGACTTCCTCGTCGAGCAGGGCAAGCTCCACGACTTCGAGGTCGAGGTCGTCGACCTGTACGTCACCGGTGAGGCGGGCGGCGGCCAGCCGTTCTCCTCGACGCTGACCCGCCGTCTGGTCGCCGAGGGCGACGTCACGGGCGCCCGCGAGATCCTCGGCCGCCCGCACCGGGTGGAGGGCGTGGTGGTCCGTGGTGCCCAGCGGGGCCGCGAACTGGGCTTCCCCACGGCCAACGTCGAGACGCTCCCGCACACCGCGATCCCCGCCGACGGCGTCTACGCCGGTTACCTCCACGCCCAGGGCGAGGTGATGCCGGCCGCCGTCTCCGTCGGCACGAACCCGCAGTTCGACGGCACCGAGCGCACCGTCGAGGCGTACGCGATCGACCGCGTCGGCCTCGACCTGTACGGTCTGCACGTCGCCGTCGACTTCCTGGCCTTCGTCCGCGGCCAGGCCAGGTTCGACTCGCTGGACGCCCTGCTGCAGACGATGTCCGAGGACGTCAAGAAGTGCCGCGAGATCATCGCGGCGGACGAGCAGCAGCGCTGACGCACGGCCCGGCTGACCCGCAGGCCGGCTGACCGGTGGGCGTCGCACGGCCGCCGGACGTCCGGTGGGCCGGTGACCGGACGTCCGGTGGTCCGTCGACGGGTAGTCCGTCCCTGGGTAGTCCGTCCGCAGGCAGTCCGGTGGCCGGTGCGTGAGCCGGCCGACAGCCCGGCGGTCGGCCGTACCGGAGGAGCACGCGGCCGTGCCCCCGCGTCGCGGTCAGTCCGCTGACGCTGCCGTCGCCGTCGTCGCCGCCCCCGCGCCGTCCGCGGCTCCCGACGCCGCCCCTTCCGTCCGTGCCCGGGCCCAGTGGCAGGCGACCTGGGTCTCGGCGCCGCCGTGCAGGATCTCCAGGTCCTCGCTCCGGCACGCGTCGGCTACCCCGGCGCGTGCCGCCTCGCCGCCGGCCAGGATCTGGCAGCGGGCGTGGAAGCGGCAGCCACCGGGGATACGGGACGGGTCCGGGGGCTCACCGGTGAGGACGACCGGGGTGCCGGGCGCTTCCGGCAGCACGGACAGCAGGGCCTGGGTGTAAGGGTGCCGGGGCGCGGTCAGCACCTGTTCCACGTCGCCCGTCTCCACGATCCGCCCGAGATACATCACCGCCACGCGGTCGGCGATGTTCCATGCCAGCCCCAGGTCATGGGTCACCACCAGCGCGGAGAGGCCGAGTTCGGTGCGCAGCCGCAGCAGCAGCGCCAGGATCTCGCCGCGCACGGACGCGTCGAGGGAGGCCACCGGTTCGTCGGCGACGAGCAGTTCCGGTTCCAGGACCAGCGCACCCGCGATGACGACCCGCTGGCGCTGGCCGCCGGACAGCTCGTGCGGATAGCGCAGGAAGAACCGCTCCGGCGGGCGCAGCCCGGCGCGGGACAGGGCCTCGGCCACCGCGGCCCGTTCGTCGCCCGCGTACCCGTGGATGCGCAGGCCCTCGGCGACGGCGTCGTACACCGTGTGCCGCGGGTTGAGCGAGCCGCTCGGGTCCTGGAGGACCAGCTGGGCCCGCTTGCGGTACGCCTTCAGGGCGCGGGCGGAGTGGTCGAGCGGTGCGCCGTCGAAGGTGACGCGGCCCGCGGTCGGCGGGACCAGGCCGAGCAGCGAACGGGCCAGCGTCGTCTTGCCGCAGCCCGACTCGCCGACCAGCGCCACGATCTCGCCCGGCCGGATGTCGAGGTCCACGCCGTCCACGGCCCGGGCGGTCGGCGCGCCGTGCCGGCCGGGGAAGGTGACGTGCAGCCCCGCGACGCTCAGCAGCGGGGGCGGGGTGGTCGTCATGCGGTACTGCTCCTCACTTCCTCGTCCTGCGCGTCCTGCGTGGACTGCGTGTCCTGCGCGGACTGCCCGGACTGCGCGGACCGCTCAGACGGTGCGGAACGCGTGGACGCCGCGCCGCCAGGTGTCTCCCCGTCGCCGTCCCCGGCCCCGACGTGCACACACGCCGCCCGCCGGTCCGCACCCGCCGCCCGCAGGGCCTGGTCCTGCGTCGCGCAGACGTCCAGGGCGACCGGGCACCGCGGGTGGAACGCGCACCCGGGCGGCACCGCCGCCGGATCGGGCGGGTCACCGGGCAGACCGCGCGGGGCGAACCGCGAGCCCGGGTCGCCGATCCGGGGGAACGCCCCCGACAGGGCCTTGCCGTAGGGGTGCCGGGCGTCCTCGTAGACCTGCCGGGCCGGGCCCTCCTCGACGACCCGGCCGGCGTACATCACCGCGAGCCGGTCGCAGGTGTCGGCCAGTACGGCCAGGTCGTGGCTGATCATGATCAGGCCCACGTCCTGCTCGCTGACCAACTCCTCGATCAGGCGCAGGATCTGGGCCTGGATCATCACGTCCAGCGCGGTGGTGGGCTCGTCGGCGATGATCAGACGCGGGTCGCAGGCCAGCGCCATCGCGATCATCACGCGCTGCCGCTGGCCGCCGGACAGCTCGTGCGGGTACGCGGACGCGCGCGCCGCCGGCAGTCCCACCTGCTCCAGCAGCTCACCGGCCCGCTTCCTGGCGCCGGCGGGGCTCGCCCTGCGGTGCAGCAGGATCGGCTCGGCGATCTGGTCGCCGACGCGGTGCACGGCGTTCAGCGAGTGCATCGCGCCCTGGAAGACGATCGACGCCCCGGCCCAGCGCACCGCCCGCACCCGGCCCCACTTCATCGCCAGCACGTCCTCGCCGTCCAGCAGGATCTCCCCGCCGGTACGGGCCCCGGCGGGCAGCAGCCGCAGCAGAGACAGCGCCAGCGTGGACTTGCCGCAGCCGGACTCGCCCGCGATGCCGAGCTTCTCGCCCGCGCCGAGGGACAGGTCGACGCCGCGTACGGCGGTGGCACCGCCGGGATACGTCACGTGCAGGTCCCGGACCTCCAGGAGGCTCAACGGGCCACCCCCAGCCTGGGGTTGAGAACGGCTTCCACGGCACGTCCGCACAGCGTGAACGCCAGCGCCACGACGGCGATCGCGATGCCCGGCGGCACCAGGTACCACCAGTCGCCGGAGCTGACCGCCCCCGCCTCCCGCGCGTCCTGCAGCAGCCCGCCCCAGGACACCACCGTCGGGTCCCCGAGTCCGAGGAAGGCCAGCGTCGCCTCGGCCAGGATCGCGGAGGAGATGATCAGGGTCGTCTGGGCGAGGACCAGCGGCATGACGTTGGGCAGCACGTGCCGGGACATGACGTGCCAGTGCCCGCCGCCGAGCGCCTTCGCGCGTTCGATGTACGGCCGTGACTCCACCGCCAGCGTCTGCGCCCGCACCAGCCGGGCCGTCGTGGGCCAGGTGGTCACGCCGATCGCCAGCACGATCGTGCCGAGGGAGCGGGACAGGACGGTCGCGAGCGCGATGGCGAGCACCAGGGTCGGCATCACCAGGAACCAGTCCGTGACCCGCATCATCACCGTGGCGTACCAGCCGCGGAAGTGCCCCGCCGTGACCCCGATGAGCGCGCCGATCGCCACGGACAGCACGGCGGCGAGCAGCCCGACCAGCAGGGAGACGCGCGAGCCCCAGACGAGCAGCCCCAGCAGGTTCCGCCCGAACTGGTCGGTGCCGAGGGGGAAGTGGCCGCTCGGGCCCTGCAACGGCTGCCCCGGCGCGTCGGTCACGCTGTCCACGTCCGACCCGACGGTCAGCGGCGCGGTCAGCGCGACGAGCGCGAACAGTACGAGCGCGGCGAGGCCGAACACGCCCGCGCGGTGCTTGCGGTACTCCTTCCAGAAGCGTGCGGCGGAGGCGCGGCGGCGCCGCCGGGCGAGCGCGCTGGGTCCGAGCGCCGCTGGCTTCTTTCCGGCGCTCCCGGCGTTTACGGGGCTCCCCGTGTCCCCGGTGCCCCCGGGGCTTCCGGCGGGATCGGCGGGTTCGGCGGCTTCGGTGGTCTCGGCGGTCATCGGCCCACCCTCGGATCGAGCAGCGGATACAGCAGGTCGGCGAGGGTGTTCATCACGATCACCGCCGCGGCGAAGACGAAGAACAGCCCCTGCACCAGCGGGAGATCGGGCACGCTCAGCGCCTGGTAGAACAGCCCGCCGAGCCCCGGCCAGGAGAAGACCGTCTCGACGAGGATGACACCGGCCACGGTCCGGCCCAGGTTGACGAAGATCAGCGTCACGGTCGGCAGCAGCGCGTTCGGCACGGCGTGCCGGCGCCGTACGAGATCGTCGCGCAGCCCCTTCGCCCGCGCGGTCGTCAGATAGTCGCTGCCCATCTCGTCCAGCAGCGCCGACCGGGTGACCAGCAGGGTCTGCCCGTACTCGACCGCGACCAGCGTCACCACCGGCAGCACGAGATGGTGGACGACGTCGAGGACGTAGGCGAAGCCCTCCTTGCCGCCCGACTCCATGCCGCCGGTCGGGAACAGGCCCGGGACCGGGCCCACGCCGACCGACAGGACGATGATGAGCAGCAGACCCAGCCAGAACGACGGGATGGAGTACAACGTCAGCGCCAGCCCGGTGTGGACACGGTCCCCGAGCTTGCCGTGCCGCCACGCCGAGCGGGTGCCGAGGAAGACGCCCAGCGCGGTGTAGAGCACGAAGGCCGTGCCGGTGAGCAGCAGGGTGTTGGGCAGCGCCTCGGTGATCTTGTCGACGACGGGCGCCCGGAACTGGTACGACGTCCCGAGGTCGCCGGTGAGGGCCTTGCCGCAGTAGTGCGTGAACTGCTCCCACAGCGGCAGGTCGAGCCCGAACTCCCGCCGGTAGACGGCGATCTGCTCCGCCGAGACCGGACGCCCGCCGGTCATGAACTTCACCGGGTCGCCCGGGATCAACCGGAAGAGGAAGAAACTGGTGACGAGGACGGCGAGCAGGGACACGGCCGCTCCGGCCAGCTTGCCCGCCACGTACCGCGGATAGCCGGTGGCGAGGAGCCTCCGCGCCGCCCCGGCCGCCCGCCCCCCGTCCGCCGGTCCGGAACCCACAGGTCCGGAACCCGCCGCCGGTCCGGATCCCGCCGGACC
>NZ_JBHJUW010000131.1:0-25582 GCF_042268205.1 Streptomyces sp. NPDC056160 | reverse complement strand
GGGGACGCCGGACCCCCGCCCGCCGTCACCGTCGTCCGCCCGATCCCTTCCGGTGTCCCGTGACAGGAGGCTGCCCATGTCCGCGTCCTTCCCCCACCGTCCCGTCGGCGTCTGGCTGATCGGGGCGCGCGGCTCCGTCGCCACGACCGTCGTCGCGGGCTGCGCCGCCCTCGCCGCGCGGCTGCACCCACCCACGGGCCTGCTCACCGAGACCCCGATCTTCACCGGCACCGGCCTGCCGCCCCTGTCGTCCCTGGTCTTCGGCGGCCACGACACCACGGACTGCCCCTTGCCCAAACGGGCCGAGGCACTGACCGCCGCCGGCGTCCTCCCCTACGGCGTCACCACCGCCGTGACGGCCGAACTCGCCGCCGCCGACCGGGAGATCAGAACCGGCGGACCGCTGTCCGGCGAAGTGCGCGACGAGGAGGAACTGACCGCCGCCTTCGCCGCCGACATCCAGGACTTCGTACGCCGCACGGGAGTGGCCCGCGCCGTCGTCGTGAACGTGGCCTCCACCGAACCCCCGCCCTCCGGCACGGCCCTGCCGCCCAGTTCCCTGTACGCGGCGGCGGCCCTGCGCGCGGGCTGCCCCTACGTCAACTTCACCCCGTCCACCGGCCTGCACCACCCCGCGCTGGCCGGGGCCGCGCGGGCGAGTGGCCTGCCGTACGCGGGCCGCGACGGCAAGACCGGCCAGACCCTGCTGCGTTCCGTGCTCGGCCCGATGTTCGCACAGCGCGCGCTCGCCGTACGGGCCTGGTCGGGCACCAACCTGCTCGGCGGCGGCGACGGCGCCGCCCTGGCCGACCCGGCCGCCGCCGCGGCCAAGAACGCCGGAAAGGAACGCGTCCTGGCCGACACCCTCGGCCACGCCCCGCAGGGCGAGGTGCACATCGACGACGTTCCCGCGCTCGGCGACTGGAAGACCGCCTGGGACCACATCGCCTTCGACGGCTTCCTCGGCACCCGCATGGTGCTCCAGACCATCTGGCAGGGCTGCGACTCGGCGCTGGCGGCCCCCCTCGTCCTGGACCTGGCCCGCCTGGCCGCCCGCGCCCACGAGGCAGGCCTGTCCGGCCCCCTGCGCGAACTCGGCTTCTACTTCAAGGACCCGCTGGGCGACGGCCCGGCGGGCCTCACGGAACAGTACGCCGACCTCGCCCGCCTGGCCGCCCGCCTGCGGACACCGGCTGGGGGAGAGGGGGAGCAGTGGTGAACGGGGGGCGGGGCGCGGGGAGTGGTCCTGCGGGGCGGCCGGGACCGGCTGGCCGCACCGGTCCAGTGGCGCGCACCGGTCCGGTGGCGCGCACCGGTCCGGTGGCCCGGCCAGGACCGGCGGACCGCACCGGATCGGCGGGCCTCGCGGGGCGGGGCCGTGCCTGGGCCGAGCTGCTGCGGTTGCCCGCGCTCTTCACCGTCCCGGGCGACGCCCTCGCGGGCGCCGCCGCGGTCGGGCGGGTCGGCCCGCGTACGCTGCTCGCCGTCGGTTCCGCCCTGTGCCTGTACGAGGCGGGCATGGCCCTCAACGACTGGGCCGACCGTGCCGAGGACGCCCGCGAACGCCCGCACCGGCCCCTGCCCTCCGGCCGCGTCCGCCCCGCCGCCGCCCTCACCGCGGCGGGCGCGCTCACCGCGGCGGGCCTGGCCGTGGCGGCCCGCGCCGGGCGCCCCGCGCTGGCCGTCGCCGTACCGCTCGCCGGCACCGTCTGGGCCTACGACCTGGGCCTCAAGCGCACCGCGGCGGGCCCCCTCGCCATGGCCGCGGCCCGCGGACTGGACCTGCTCCTGGGCGCCGCCGCCACCACCGGCCGCACCCGTCCGGCCCTCCCGTCGGCCGCCCTGCTCGCCACCCACACCCTCGCGGTGACCGCCGTGTCCCGCCGCGAGACCACCGGCGGCGCCCCGGCCGTCCCCCTGGCGGCACTGGCCACCGCCACCGCACTGACCGCCCTGCTGCATCGCCCGCCCAGCCCCGCACCGACCGCCCTGATACGCCGCCCGCCCAGCCCCGCACCGACCCCCACTCCGCTGTCCAGCCCCGCACCCGCCCCACCGGGCACCCTTCCCGCGCTCCTCGCCGCCGCCTACGCCGCCACCTCCCTGCGCCCCTACCTCCACGCCGCCCTCAACCCGTCGCCGCCCCTCGTCCAACGCGCCGTCGGCAGCGGCATCCGCGCCACGATCCCGCTCCAGTCGGCGCTGACCGCCCGCGCGGGCGCACCGGCCACCGCCCTGCTCACCGCGGCCCTGGCCCCGCTCGCCCGCCGCTTCGCGAAGAAGGTGAGCGTCACATGACCCCCGACGACCTCCGTTTCGGCTACGGCACCAACGGCCTCACCGACCTCCGCCTCGACGACGCCCTCGCCCTCCTCGCCGATCTCGGCTACGACGGCGTCGGACTGACCCTCGACCACATGCACCTCGACCCGCTCACCCCCCGCCTCGCCGCCCGCACCCGCAAGGTCGCGCGCCGGCTGGACGCCCTCGGCCTGCGGGCCACGGTCGAGACGGGCGCCCGCTACGTGCTCGATCCGCGCCGCAAACACGGCCCCTCGCTCCTGGACCCCGACCCGGACGACCGCGCCCGGCGCGTCGACCTGCTGCTGCGGGCCGTCCGCGTCGCCGTCGACCTCGGCGCCCACGCCGTGCACTGCTTCAGCGGCCTCCTGCCGCCCGGCACCGACGAGGACACGGCCTGGAAGCGCCTGGCCGAGTCACTGGCCCCCGTCCTGGACGCCGCCACCGCCTCGGGCGTGCCGCTCGCCGTCGAACCCGAACCCGGACACCTCCTCGCCACCCTCGCCGGCTTCCACCGGCTGCGCCGCACCCTCGGCGACCCGGAACACCTCGGCCTCACCCTCGACATCGGCCACTGCCAGTGCCTCGAACCGCTCCCGCCTGCCGAGTGCGTGACGGCCGCGGCCCCCTGGCTGCGGCACGTCCAGATCGAGGACATGCGCCGGGGCGTCCACGAGCACCTGCCGTTCGGGGACGGCGAGATCGACTTCCCGCCCGTCCTCGCGGCCCTGGCCGCCACCGGCTACCAGGGGCTGACCGTCGTGGAACTGCCCCGCCACTCGCACGCCGGCCCGCGCCACGCCGCGCTCTCCCTGCCGTTCCTGCGCCGCGCCGCGCCCCACGCGCGACGACGGCTCCCCCCGCACCGCGAGGCGGGGTCCGCCCCTCGCGCCGTACCGGCGCCCGTCCCTCCCGCCGTACCCGAGCACACCCCTCCCGCCGCACCTGAAGGGAGCCCTCGATGACCCGCCCGCACCACGACCCCCGCGCCCCCCGCACCCGCACCGAGGCGGCCGACGCCACCCCGGTCCCGTCCGACGGGCCGCGCCCCCTCTCCGACGCGGGACTCACCGGCACCGCCCGGGCCTGGCTCGACCAGGCGCTCGACGAAGCCGCCGCCCACCCCGGCGGTCACGGGCCCATCTCCGTCTGGGAACTGCGCCTCGCCGAGGCGGGCCGCCGCTGCGGCCCGGCCCACGCCGACGCCGCGCGCGTCCTCATCCTGCGTGCGGCCCGCGCCGACCCCGACGCCCTCACCCGGGTCTACCGCCAGGGCACCGCCGACGAGCGCCGCGCCGTACTGCACGCCCTGGACCACCTCGTGCCCGGCCCCGACGCCCTGCCGCTGGTCGAGGACGCGCTGCGCACCAACGACACCCGCCTGCTCGCCGCCGCCGTCGGCCCGTACGCCGCCCGGCACCTTCCGCCGCACGCCTGGCGGCACGCCGTCCTGAAGTGCCTGTTCACCGGCGTGCCCGTGGCCCACGTCGCCGACCTGGCCCGCCGCGCCCACGGTGACGCCGAACTCGCCCGCATGCTCGGCGACCACGCGGCCGAACGCACCGCCGCCGGCCGCGCCGTACCCGAGGACCTGCACCGCGTCCTGACCCTGACCGACTCGACCGACCCGGCCGCCCCGCCCCCCGGCCCCGGCGCGCCCGACGACGCTCACTGTCCGGCCCCGGCCGACCCCCACGGCAAGGAGTCCTGATGCGCATCCTCGACCCCCACATCCACATGACGTCCAGGACCACCGACGACTACGAGGCCCTGCATGCCGCCGGTGTCCGCGCCGTCGTCGAACCCGCCTTCTGGCTCGGCCAGCCCCGCACCTCGCCCGCCTCCTTCTACGACTACTTCGACTCCCTCCTCGGCTGGGAACCCTTCCGCGCCGCCCAGTACGGCATCGCCCACCACTGCACGATCGCCCTGAACCCCAAGGAGGCCAACGACCCCCGCTGTGTCCCGGTCCTCGACGAACTGCCCCGCTACCTGGTCAAGGACCGCGTCGTCGCCGTCGGCGAGATCGGGTACGACTCCATGACACCCGCCGAGGACACCGCCCTCGCCGCCCAGCTCCAGCTCGCCGCCGACCACGGCCTGCCCGCGCTCGTCCACACCCCGCACCGCGACAAGCTCGCCGGACTGCGCCGCACCCTCGACGCCGTCGCCGAGTCCGCGCTGCCCGCCGACCACGTCCTGGTCGACCACCTCAACGAGACCACCGTCAAGGAGGCCAAGGACAGCGGCTGCTGGCTCGGCTTCTCCGTCTACCCCGACACCAAGATGGACGAGCCCCGGATGGTGGCCCTGCTGCGGGAGTACGGCCCCGAGAAGGTACTGGTCAACTCGGCCGCCGACTGGGGCCGCAGCGACCCGCTCAAGACCCGCAAGGTCGCCGAGGCGATGCTCGCCGAGGGCTTCACCGAGGACGACGTCGACCGCGTGCTGTGGCGCAACCCGGTCGCCTTCTACGGCATCAGCGGACGCCTCGACCTCGACGTCCCCCCGCCCGGCGCCACCCACGAGGGCAACTCCGTGCTGCGCGGCGGGGAGTGAGCGATGCGGTTCCGGCACCCCGACGGCTCCACCGTCCACCTCGCCTACTGCACCAACGTCCACCCCGCCGAGACCCTCGACGGCGTCCTCGCCCAGCTCCGCGACCACTGCGAGCCCGTCCGCCGCCGCCTCGGCCGCGACCGGCTCGGCATCGGCCTCTGGCTCGCCCGCGATGCCGCCCGCACCCTCGTCACCGACCCGTCCGCCCTGCGCGGCCTGCGCTCCGAACTCGACCGGCGCGGCCTGGAGGTCGTCACCCTCAACGGCTTCCCCTACGAGGGTTTCGGCGCCGAGCAGGTCAAGTACCGCGTGTACCGGCCGGACTGGGCCGACGCGGAACGCCTCGAACACACCACCGCCCTCGCCCGCGTCCTCGCCGGCCTCCTGCCCGACGACGTCACCGAGGGCACGATCTCCACCCTGCCGCTCGCCTGGCGCACCGCCCACGACGAGACACGCGCCGCCCGCGCCCGTACCGCACTGCGCACCCTCGCTGAACGCCTCGACGCCCTCCAGGACCTCACCGGCCGCTCCCTGCGCATCGGCCTGGAACCCGAACCCGGCTGCGTCGTCGAGACCACGCACGACGCCATCGCCCCGCTGACCGAGATCGGCCACGACCGCATCGGCATCTGTGTCGACACCTGCCACCTCGCCACCTCCTTCGAGGACCCGCACACCGCCCTGGACGCCCTGACCGCGGCCGGTGTCCCCGTCGTCAAGTCCCAGCTCTCCGCCGCCCTGCACGCCGAGCAGCCGCACCGCCCCGAGGTCCGCGCCGCCCTCGCCGCCTTCGACGAGCCCCGCTTCCTGCACCAGACCCGCGCGCACACCGCGGACGGCCCGCTCGGCACCGACGACCTCGGCGAAGCCCTGCACACCGACGCCCTCCCGGACGGCGGTCCCTGGCGCTCCCACTTCCACGTCCCCCTGCACGCCGCCCCCGCCGCGCCCCTCACCGCCACCCTGCCCGTCCTGAAGAACGCGCTGACCCGGCTGGCCGGCGGCCCGCACCCCCTCACCCGCCACCTGGAGGTCGAGACCTACACCTGGCAGGCCCTCCCGCCCGCGCTGCGGCCCCGCGCCCGCGCCCAGCTCGCCGACGGCATCGCCGCCGAACTCGCCCTCGCCCGCGACCTGCTGACCGACCTCGGCCTGAAGGAACTGCCGTGACCTGCCCCGAAGAAGCCGCGGGAACCTCGGTGCCCCGCCCCGAAGAAGCCGCGGGAACCTCGGTGCCCCGCCCCGAAGAAGCCGCGGGAACCTCGGTGCCCCGCCCCGACGAACCGACCCCGCTGCTAGTCCTGGACGTCGTCGGACTCACCCCGCGGCTCCTGGCCCACATGCCCCACCTGCGGGCCCTCGCCGACTCCGGCTCCCACGCCCCGCTCGGCACCGTCCTGCCCGCCGTCACCTGCGCCGCCCAGTCCACCTTCCTGACCGGCACGATGCCGAGCGAACACGGCATCGTCGGCAACGGCTGGTACTTCCGCGAACTCGGCGACGTCCTGCTGTGGCGCCAGCACAACGGCCTCGTGTCCGGCGACAAGCTGTGGGACGCCGCCCGCCGCGCACACCCCGGCTACACCGTCGCCAACATCTGCTGGTGGTACGCGATGGGCGCCGACACCGACATCACCGTCACCCCGCGCCCCGTCTACTACGCCGACGGCCGCAAGGAACCCGACTGCTACACCCGGCCGCCCGCCCTGCACGACGAGCTGACCGGGCGCCTCGGCACCTTCCCGCTGTTCCACTTCTGGGGGCCGGGCGCCGACCTCGTCTCCAGCCGGTGGATCATCGACGCCACCCGCCACATCAACCGCACCCGTCACCCCGACCTCACCCTCTGCTACCTCCCGCACCTCGACTACGACCTCCAGCGCCACGGCCCCGACGACCCGCGCTCCCTGAAGGCCGCCGCCGACCTGGACGCCGCCCTGGCCCCGCTGCTCGCCGACGCCCGCGCCGAGGGCCGTACCGTCGTCGCCCTGTCCGAGTACGGCATCACCCGCGCCGACCGGCCCGTCGACATCAACCGGGCCCTGCGCCGCGCCGGCCTGCTGGAGGTGCACACCCAGGACGGCATGGAGTACCTCGACCCGATGGCCTCGCGCGCCTTCGCCGTCGCCGACCACCAGATCGCCCACGTCTATGTGCGCCGCCCCGAGGACCTCGCGGCCACCCGGGCGGCGCTCGACGGCCTGCCCGGCATCGAACGGCTCCTGGACGACGAGGGCAAGAAGGCCCACCACCTCGACCACCCGCGCTCGGGCGAACTCGTCGCCGTGGCCGAACCGGACGCCTGGTTCACGTACTACTACTGGCTCGACGACGACCGCGCCCCCGACTTCGCCCGGCTCGTCGAGATCCACCGCAAACCCGGCTACGACCCGGTTGAACTGTTCATGGACCCGCACGACCCGTACGTGAAGGTCAAGGCGGCCGGCGCCCTGGCCCGCAAGAAACTCGGCCTGCGCTACCGCATGGCGGTCGTCCCCCTCGACGCCACCCCGATCCGCGGCAGCCACGGCCGCCTCCCCGCGAGCGACGACGAAGGTCCGCTCCTCATCTGCTCCACCCCCCGCGCCGTCGGCGGCCGCCTCGCGGCCACCGACGTGAAGTCACTCCTGCTCGACCTCGCCGGTCTCCACACCCCCGGCACCCCCGCCCACCAGCCCGGAAAGAGGCACCCGTGAACGAGAACCAGCCGACCGACCAGGCAACCGCCCCGTCCGGCACCGACGACCGGCTGCGCCGCAGCCTCGGCATCGGCCGCCGCGGCTTCCTGAGCACCTGCACCGCCGTGGCGGCCGGCGCGATCGCCGCCCCCGTCCTCGGCGCCGCCCCCGTCCACGCGGCCGACCGGAGCCCCGGCGAGGGCCACGACCACGGCAGGGGCCACGCCCTCGTCCCCGCCGACAAGCGCGGCATCATCCTCTACACCGTCCGCGACGCCACCGGCCGCGACCCGCTCTCCACCAGCCTGCCCTCCGGTTTCCGCGCCGTCTTCGCGCAGCTCGCCCGCTTCGGCTACC
Organism: Streptomyces sp. NPDC056160; assembly: GCF_042268205.1. NCBI lineage: Bacteria > Bacillati > Actinomycetota > Actinomycetes > Kitasatosporales > Streptomycetaceae > Streptomyces > Streptomyces sp. NPDC056160. The sequence goes on along the minus strand of NZ_JBHJUW010000131.1, from coordinate 17,684 downwards.
GGCAGGTCGAGTTCGCCGGCTACGGCCAGCACACCAACGCCCCCGGCGGCGCCGACCTGGAGAACGTCGCGGGCGCCAGGCTGCTGCGCCGCTGGCTCGACGAGTACGGCCTGCGCGCTCAGGGAAACCACGGCTTCATCCCGGGGTCCTGGCCGCTCACCCCCGCTGACCTGGACACCTTCAAGAAGCACCTGGAGATCGCGAACATCCTCGGCATGGATCACATGGGCACCGGCGGCGACCCCACCGGCAGCGCCTACCGGGCCGACTGGGACGTGGCCGCCGACAAGTGGAACGCCCTCGGCGAGATCGCCCGCCGCGCCGGGATCAAGCTCTACACCCACAACCACGACGCCGCCTACGGCTTCCTCCTGGACGGCGGCCCGCTCGACGCCCAGGGCCGCCCCACCCGCTCCTCCGGCATCCGCAAACTGGAGTACTTCCTGTCGGTCACCGACCCGAAGCTGGTCTGGCTGGAGATGGACATCTTCTGGGCGCACGTGGCCCAGTACAAGTTCCGCACATACACCGCCCACGACGGCTCCACCCGGCAGAACGTCTTCGACCCGGCCGGCCTGGTCGCCCGCCACGACAAGCGCTACCCGCTGTTCCACGCCAAGGACGGCGTCGTCAACGCCACCAACGGGCAGGGCTACGACATGGTCCCGTTCGGCACCGGCGTCATCGACTACACGACGTTCTTCTCCCGCGTCGGCCACCGCAACTACCACAACCCGATGGTGGAACAGGACAACGCGCCCAGCACCACCGACCCGGCCCAGTCGCTGACCCACGCCAGGACCGGCTACGAGAACCTCTCCGCCCTGCGCCGCAGGTAACCACCCGCTACAGGAGGCGGCCCCTTCCCGCCCGCCCACGGGAAGGGGCCCCGCCCCGCCTCACCCCTCCGCACCGAGGGCGGAAATACGCAGGTGAAACGCACTCCGAAACCTTGGTATTGTTGTCCATGTCGCCGCGGGGAACACCCCCGCGAAGCGGCAGACACCTGGTCCGGGTGGCGGAATGGCAGACGCGCTAGCTTGAGGTGCTAGTGCCCTTTATCGGGCGTGGGGGTTCAAGTCCCCCCTCGGACACTCGCTATAGCGATACGCGGATGAGGGCCTCGATCTTACGGTCGCGGCCCTACCTGCGTGTTCGTAACTGATCGTGATCCCGAGGGCTTCGTAGAGTGGGCTCTTCTTCTCTGTGTCGACGGCCTGCACCCGTTGTGCGATGTCTCCGAGCCTCTCAGTGATCTCCCGGATCTGGTCGGCGGTGAGGGGAGTTTCCTTCTTTCGAGTGGCGGCAGGTGGCGTGTCGAGTTTCTTGCGTGCTGCCTCCTTGTCTGTCTGCGCTTCGTTGATCCATTGAGTGACGACGGCGGGGTCGGCGCCGGCTTCGAGGGCGGCCTGGTAGCGGGCGAGACGCCGCTCGCACTCCTTGACCATTTTGCGGGCCTGGGTCTGCTGCGGTGTGGACGTCTCGGCCGCATTTGCTGCCGCGCTGGCGTGGGTGAGGGCGGTGAGGGTGGCGGTGAGCCGGTCGGGGGCGAAGGCTTTCGCGATCCACCGGTCCAGAGCCCGACACACCGCGTCCTCACGGAGGTAGACGGTCCGTGGGTGGTTCAGGCCGGGGTGGAGGGACTGTTCCTGCTCCTTGAACTCGCATCGGTAGTAGACGGTGTTGCGGATTGTCGCGGGCTGCATCTTGCGTCCGCACGTTGCGCATCGCACGCGTCCGCGCAGCGCGTACGTCCGTTGCCCCTGCGGTTGTCGTCCGGGGCGTTCGAGGCGCTGCGGCATGCGGGAGCGCTGCTGGCGGATCTTCTTTACGGTGTTGAAGAGCTGGGTGGTGACGATGGCCTCGTGAGCGGTGTCGTTCGACCAGACCCACTGTTCAGCCGGGTTGTGTGTCATGCGGGTGCGGTGGCCGAGGGTGACGTCGTCGATGTCGTAGAGGTGCTCCTCCTTGCGCTGTTTGTTCCAGATCTCGTAGCCGGTGTAGCGGGGGTTGATGAGGATCGCTCTGACGGCTCCGGCTTGCCAGGCGGTCTTCTTGCGGTGGGGGTTGCGGATGGCGTCGTGGGCGGAGGGGCAGGGGATGCCTTCCCGGGTGAGCTGGGAGGCGATGGCCTTGTCGCTCATGCCGTCGACATACATCTGGAAGATCCGGGCCACGATGGGGGCTGCGGCGGGGTCGGGTTCCAGGCGGTGGATGCGCTGTCCTGCCGCGGCCTTGGCCGGGTTGGGGTGCGGCCCCGCGTCGCCGATCAGGTACCCGTACGGGGGGCGTCCGCCGAGGTAGCGGCCCTGGAGCTGGGCCTGGGAGCTCATGGCGGTCCGGACTCGGATCTTGATGCGGTTGCGTTCGCCCTTGCTCATGCCGCCGAAGACGGACATGACGAGGTCGTGGGCCTCGTTGTTCGGGTCGACCGGGCCGCCGATCTCCGGGACCCACAGGGGGATGCGGAAGTGGACGAAGACGGGGAAGGTGTTGCCGAACTGGTTGCCGTAGAAGGTGCGCTGCGGCTCGCCGATCACGACGGCGTCGAAGCCGCGGTTGGGGTTGCGGAGGGCCTGGAGGAGTTCGTTGGCGCGGGGGCGGCGCTGCCAGGGCAGCGAGCGGCTGTGGCCGACGTCGAAGTACTCGGTGACGATGTGGCCGCCGGTGGGTTCGATCAGGGCTCGGGCGCGGGTGAGCTGCCAGTTTCTGGAGGCCTCGGGGTCTTGGAGGTCCTCGGTCGAACAGCGGCCGGCGAAGGCGAAACGGATCACGTGCGGTGAGACTCCCAGTGCGGGCGCGCGGCATGGGCGAGCTGCGGGTGTTATGTGGCGTTCTGTCGTACCTCGAATGGGGGAGAAGAGCCAGCGGCGGCCGGCGTCTCTCGGTCAGCCGTCGCCGGGCTCGGGGCGCTGCTGGCTCGAATCGGCGATCAGGATGCGAAGGAGCTGCAGGAGGGCAGCAGCGACCGGCTCGGTCACGTCAGGTGGCTCCACGGGGAGGGCCACCTGGGTCTGCCACGGGGTGCCTGGGCCTGGGAGCTGCCCGGATAGGGGCTGGGGGTATGTGCAGTTGGGCACCGGGCCCGGAGAACTGGTTTGTGCTCGCATGTCCCCTATAGGGATGTCGCACGGCAGATTTGCCGTTCTGTGTCGGCCAAGGGCTTGGAGGCCGGCTCCGGCGGTCGAGGACGGCGTCAAGGGCGTCGATGGAAGGTCGGGTAGGACTGCGTGATGCAGGACGGAACGTGCTGGAGTTCGCTTCAACGTCTAATACGTTCGGCGAAAGGCCGTCTGACCTGCGACGGAGCGGGTTGGGCGGCCTTTGCGGTCCGCACAGAGTCCGCAGCGTGCTGACTTCGGTCAGCGCGCGGGGGAGCGGCTACGCCGCTTCGTCGACCGGTGGCTGGGCGTCGGCGGACTGGTCCGCGTACGCCTTGTCGACCGCGGCCCGGGTCCGCTCCTCGGAGTCGGGCCACAGGTGGGTGTAGATGTTCAGCGTCATGGCCGCGTTGGTGTGGCCGAGGCGCTCGGAGACCGTCTTCACGGACTCGCCGTGCTTGATCAGCAGGCTGGCGTAGTGATGCCGGAGGGCGTGGGGTCCGGTGCCCTTCGGTATGCCGGCCTTCGCGCAGGCGGGCCGCCAGGACCCGTCCATGAAGTGCGTGTAGACCACGGGTCCGCCCTGCGGCGCCGTGAAGATCCAGCCCTCGGGCCCATCGGCGGGGAAGTCCCGCAGGTGGGCCTTCATCGCATCCACCGCCATGCGGGGGAGCGGGACCGTGCGGTGCGAGCGAGCGGTCTTGGGCGGGCAGACGTACACGCCGTGCTTGGCGGTCTGCTGGATCTGCTGCTCGACCGAGACGGTCGCGTGCAGCAGGTCCACGTGCCGGAGCTGGAGACCGAAGAGCTCGCCGGGGCGAAGTCCGGTGGCCGCGCCGAGCAGCACGAGGCCCTTGTATCGGGCGGGTATCTCCTCGGACAGTATCCGTACCTGCTCGACGGCCAGCGGCACGACCTTCTTCCGGGGCACGGAGGGCAGCTTCGCCTCGGCGCACGGGTTGTGAGGAATCATCCGGTCACGGACGGCCGCCCGGAAGACGGCGCTGACCGTGTTGAAGACCGTCCGTGAGGTGCTGGCAGCCAGCCCGTGTGTGGTGGTCAGGCCGGTGACCCAGCTCTGTACATCGCCGGGCTTGATGGCGCCGAGTGCCCGCTTCTCCCAGGCCGGATAGACGTAGCAGCGCAGGTGCTGGGCCACCGCCTTGGCCGTGGAGGGCCGGTGCGGCTGGATGGCTCGCCATTCCTCCGCGTACTCCTTGAAGGGCTTCTTCGCCGATCGCGGGTCAACGTACTGGCCGGTGACCAGGCTGGCCGTGACCTCGTCGATCCACCGCTGGCCGTCGATCTTGCGGTCGAAGTGGCGAGCGTGCTCCTTGCCGTCGAGGTCGCGGTAGCGGGCTCGCCATTTGCCGTTGGGGCGCTTCTGGATGTTGGCCAAGTGGCCTCTCCTTCGTGTCGGTTGTCAGTAGTGGCCGCCGTCCTCGATGTCGTTGCTGAGGGTGCGAGCGTCCCGCTCGTCGCCCATGAGGCGGAGGCACTGCTCGTGGATGGCCCGCGAGCTGTCGGGATGGGCCTTGATGTGGTCGGCGATGGCGACCACGGCACGGTGGAGGCGGTCGCGCGCGTCGCGGGCCTCATAGAACGCCTCGACGGCCTCCTGGACGAGGCGCCGACTGTCGATGTCGAGCCCCTCCAGGGGCGGGGACATCAGCTCTTCGAGGGGGAGCTCAAAGACGCGGGAGAAGGCGAGGGCCTCGTCGAGGTTGATGCGGCGGCGGGGGGTGCCGTTCTCGATGCGCCAGACCGCCGTCTGGTTCATCTTGATGCCGGCTCTGGTCACCCGCTCCGCCAGCTCGGTCGTGCTCCACCCTCTGACCTCGCGCTCCAGCGCCACGCGCGCGGCCACGTTCCCTTCGCTGTAGAGCAGCGGCACCTCGCCGCCCTGGGGCCTGTCGCCTGCCATCGAACCTCCATCATCACCATCGCTATCCGAATTGAAACATGAGCTTCCCGATTTGGCTAACCGGCGATCCCGGGGTGCAACCTATGCAGATCGGATCACCACCTAGCCGAAAGGGAATGCATGCGATACCTGACCAGCGCCGAGGTCGCCGAGCGCTACCGCACGGCCGAGAGCACCGTCCGCTACTGGCGCCACATCGGGAAGGGGCCGCGCGGCATCAAGGTCGGCAAGCGGGTGCTCTACCCCGAGGCCGAGCTGCTGCGCTACGAGCGCGCGCTGATCAACGGCCGGGAGGAATGGGGCCTGGCCTCGTGAGCCGCCCGCAGTCCCGGACACAGCAACGGCCCCCGGCGCGCCAACGCCGAGGGCCGGAGATCCTCCTGCACGTCGCCCATCCCTGAACGAACGAACCGGTGAGGGGCGGGACCTTGCCCGTCCCGTCCCTCACCTGAGAGGAACGTCGATGGAGGACTCTACGTCCCCCGCCACCTCGAACACATCCCACAAGGTCGTCTGGCCCGCCCCCGCTGTCCCCGGCCGGGGCATCCCCTGGCGCAACGGGGACCGAAGCGGGGACCGAACGGAGTCACGGTCCCCGGCTGCAACCACCAACGGCGCTGCTGCGACGGGGGTTCCGGTCGGGGACCGAAATTCCCCCAACGCGGAACATGCGCAGGTCAGCGCCCCGGGGACTGGTCCCGTCGAACCGGAAGCCGGGGACCGGACAGAGACTTTCGGTCCGCCGGTCCCCGAACCCGGTCCCCGAATCCCTGACGAGCGCGACGCGCCCCGAGCCGACGGTGAGGACCACGGTCCCCACGTATCTGCGGGGACCGTGGTCCCCGACGGCGGTTCGGGGACCGGGGGCCCCGCCCGTGCGAGCGACGAGACGGGGGACGAAGGAGCCGTGCTGCTGGATGACCTCCGTGCAGCGATCGGCCGGTACGTGGTGCTGCCGAGCGAGGAGGCACTGACCGCGGTCACCTTGTGGGTGGCGGCCTCCCACATTCAGCCCGCTCTGCAGCACGCGCCGCGCCTGGCGGTGGTGGGGCCGACCAAGGGCTGCGGCAAGTCCCGTGTGCTGGACGTGCTTCACGAGACCGTGTCCCGGCCGATGATGACGGTGAACACCTCGCCAGCGGTGGTCTTCCGGATCATCGGCGAGGCCCCTCCGACGCTGCTGGTGGACGAGGCCGACACCATCTTCGGTCCGAAGGCGGGTGACAAGGAGGACCTGCGTGGCCTGCTGAACGCCGGACACCAGCGCAACCGTCCCGCCTGGCGGATATCCGGCCCGGAGTACAAGCCGACCGCGTTCCCGACCTTCGCCATGGCCGCGCTGGCCGGCATCGGCGACCTGCCGGACACGATCATGGACCGCGCAGTCGTGCTCCGCATGCAGAAGCGCAAGCCCGGCGAGAAGGTCGCTCCCTTCCGCTCCCGGCACTCCGTCCCGGAACTGAACGCGCTGCGCGACCGGCTGGCCGCGTGGCTGACCCCACTGCGCGGGGCAGCGCACCGGCTGGTGCCACCGATGCCGGTCGAAGACCGGGCCGCGGACACCTGGGAGCCCCTGGTCATCGTCGCCGACCTGGCCGGCGGCCACTGGCCCGCCCGGGCCCGTGCCGCCTGCCTGGCAATGACCCGCACCGAGCTGGTCCAGGACGAGCAGACGACGCTGAAGACCCGGCTGCTCCGGGACATCCGCCGCACCTTCGAGCACCAGGGCGACACGGAGGCGCTGCGCAGCCACGACCTGCTCGCCGCCCTCATCCAGGACGCCGAGGCACCCTGGGCCGAGTACGGCACCAAGGGCCTGAACGCCTACCACCTGGCCAACCTGCCGCGCGATTTCGGCATCAGCCCGGCCAACCACCGCTTCGAGAACGGCAAGCAGGCCAAGGCGTACGCCCGCAACCAGTTCCTCGATGCCTGGGCCCGCTACTGCCCCGACCCTGCCCAGCCGACCTGCGCAGCCGGCGAGACCGTGGTCGCACGTCGAGCCCAAGGCAAGCCACCTGCCCCTCCGACGGGGACGTTGCCCATCGGCCCGCCCGGCGGGCCTGCCGGCCCCAGGCCCACCCGCTGACACCAGCTCCGTATCAATCCGTCGCATCCGTCCCCGCGCAGGTCAGCGCGGGGACGGAGTTCCTCGCTGATACGGATCACTCCGTACCTGCGACCGCATCCGTACCTGTCCTGACCAGCTACGGGACGGATGCAACGGACGTGACGAAGCCCCACCGCACACGACCACCGGAGCACCACCATGCCCGAACCGAGCACCGACAACTCCCCCACCCGCCGCCGCAAGGGATTCTTCGGCCTGACCCGCCGATCAGCAGCAAGCTGGAGCGAACGAGCCTCTAACGAGGCTTCGTCCGCGCTTGCCCCCGCCCCAGGGGTGGCGGAGGAGAAGGCCGAGCGCCAGGGGGCGCCCGAGCCGGAGGAGGGCCTAGCGGAGACCAGCTGCCCGCCCGCAGCCGACTCCGTCGCCCCAAGTACTCAGCCGCCGGCCGATGTCCAACCGTCCGCCGAGCAGCCCTCCTGGCGGGACCTCGACACCCCCGTCCTGCCTGCACTGATGAACCGCAAGCGCACCGTGGAGAAGCGCGACCAGGAGAAGACCATCCGCTTCACACGGACAGCTGTGAGCGTGATCAGCGCCGCCGCTCACCAGCGCGGTCAGAAGTTCGCCGGATTCGTCGGGGACGCCGCCCTCGCCGTCGCCCTCGGCAAGGCAGGGCTGGCCGGCAGCCCGGAGGACGACCCGGTCCGCCCGCTGATCGAGGCCGTCGAGGCACACACGGTCGCGCTGAACCGCATCGGCGGCAACCTCAACCAGATCACCGCAGCCATCCACCGAGGAACGGTGCCCGAACGTGCCGATGCGGTGCTGGACCGCGTCGAGCAAGCAGCCGAGAGCAGCTACCGACTGATCGACCAGCTCCTGACGGAAGGCACCGCGCATGGTTCCTGACGTCTCGACCGGCTCCGACTCCCGCGGACTGATCGTCTACCTCTTCGGCCCCGGCCGTCGCGACGAACACACCGACGCTCACATCGTCGCGGCCTGGGACATGGCCAACCGGCGCCCCCGACCCGGGCCGCGACCCGGCAGCCACCTACTCCCAGCTCGCCAAGCGCCTCGACCACCACGTAGACCTGCGCACCCGCGAACTGGGTGGCAACAAACCACCTCAGCACGTCTGGCACTGCCCGGTCCGCACCGCGCCCGGCGACCGCTACCTCACCGACGCCGAGTGGGCCGAGGTCGCGCGCCGCATCGTTCGCGCCGCCGGCATCTCCCCCGAAGGCGACGAGAAGGCATGCCGGTGGATCGCGGTGCGTCACGCCGACGACCACATCCACATCATGGCCACCACCGTCCGCGCCGACGGACGCCGCCCACGCACCCACCGCGACGGACAGCGCGCCCAAGCCGAATGCCGCAAGATCGAGGCCGAGTTCGGACTGCGCTGCCTGAAGCCCGGCGACCTCACCGCGCCCCGCACTCCCACCGGCGCCGAACGCGCCAAGGCTGAGCGCCAGGGCCAGACGGTCACGGCACGGCAGTGGCTGCGCGAGCAGGCGTACGCGGTCGCCGCCGCTGTACGAACCGAAGCCGACTACTTCACCGTGCTGCAGTCCCTCGGCATCAAGGTCAAGACCCGCCTCGGCCCCGAGACCGGTGACGTGATCGGCTACAGCCTCGCCGCACCAGGCGACACCAACGCGGCCGGCGAACCCGTCTGGTACGGCGGCTCGAAACTCGCCCCCGACCTCTCCATCAACCGCCTACGCGAACGCCTCCCCGACCAGGCGATGGCCGACCACCCCCGATATGTGGCGGACCCCGCCGACCCATGGCGCCACACCACCACCGCCATACACGCGGCACGCACCGTACTCGACTCCGGTGACGATGCCGCCACCCAGGGCCACCTGGCCGCCTTCGGCGACGCCCTGTACAACATCGCCAGCGTCACGACCGGCCCACACCGGGCGGAACTACGAGCGGCGGCGATGGCGTTCAACCGCGCCCGCCGCTCCGCCACCCGCGCCGACCACCAAGCCGCCACCGCCCTGCGCAAGGCCGCCAAGGAACTTGCCTACGCCTCCAGCGAGCCGGGCGGACTCGCCATCGCCCTGCTCTTCGCCACCGTGCACCTGGCCCGCGCCGCCGCCAAGTGGCACGAGCAGCGCGGCCACGAGCAGCAGGCCGCCGCGGCCGAGGAAGCCTTCCGCCACCTCCAGACGGGCTACCAGCAGGCCGCCCCACCCGTCCTGGCGGACTTGGCCCGCCGCGCACCACGAGCCGCAACCGCCCGCCGCTTCGAGCAGGACGTTCGCGCGGCCCTCCCCGACCACGCCGACCGGATCCTCGCCGACCCCACTTGGACCGCCCTGACCACAACCCTCGCCCAAGCCGAAACCGCCGGCCACAACCCCCGACGTCTCCTGGCCGAGGTGGGCTCCCAACGAGAACTCGACAGCGCCGAGCGCCCCGCCGAGGTCCTCAACTGGCGCATCACCGCTCAGCCGAACCGACGGACGCAAGCGGCTCGCATGCGAAGCGCCACCAGCGGCACCTCGACCATGCCCGCCACGCCACCCTCTCCGGCCACACCAGCGGTCACGAGGCCCGAAGAACGCAGTCGACACCGCTGACCCCGGCCAGCGCAGAGCTGCTCACGTTGATTCCTCACTCGGCCGGTGGTCTACGTCCCCGATATCGCTCGAGTGGACGAGATGTCGTTCCGGTCGGCCTCGCACTCAGGCGAGGCCGACCAGCGAACCACGCTTCACGAGCAGTTCCTCTCCTCACTGGGCAGCGCGTGCCACAGGTCGAGCCAGTCGTGGAGCAGGAAGAGGGGGCGGGTCAGGACGACGTCGCCGGCCCGCTGGGAGCGGATCGCCAGGCCGAGGTCGGCGAAGACCGGATCGCCGGCGACGCTGTACGTCAGGCTGCCGGGCCGTGTGGTGCGGTGGATGAGCCAGTCCTCCACGTGGGAAGGTGCGCAGCCGGTCAGCGGGGCTGCATCCAGTCTCACCTGGGGGCCGGTGAGTGCGTCTGCGGCGACGCACCCCAGACGGCCATCGTGGAAGAGGGCCCTGATTCCGCTCTCAGTGAAGTCGGCGTAGTTGAGCTGCTGGTTTTCGCCGTAGTGGGAGTAGGACGAGACGGTCGGTCCTTCGCCGAGGGCTCGGGTGATCTCTTCCAAGGTCATCCCGAAGTGCAGGGGGCCGACTCCTACGTACGGCGTGAAGGTCCACTCGGCGCGCTGCTCCTCCCGGGCGATCCGCCACGGGCCGCGGTACCCCGCCTCGCTTCCAGCGGCGGCCACGGGCGGCTCGGGTGCTGGCTCGTGCAGGGCGGCCGGTATGGGCGCGGTCCGGTCCTCACGCCGGCGGCTGAGTCGTTCCGGAGCCGCGGTGTCCTCGGGTTGCTCTTCCAACCAGCGGATCGCCTGCTCCTGCTCCTGGTCGCCGAACGGGTCCTCCGCCAACTCGCCTGCCCGGTCCAGGGCCGCGCGGCGCTCCTCCTCCGCGGTGATGAGACCGGTGACGTCCTCACCCCAGGCAGCCAGCCGTTCCCGGGCGATCCACCGGTAGTACGAGTCCGTGCTCAAGGCCAGGACCTCGCGAACGGCGGGCGCGTACCGGGGTACGGACGAGGCGAGGGCGGGGTCGGCCAGGAGCAGGGCGGTGGCCGCGAGCGCGGCTTCCCTAACCAGTGGATCGTCGTCGTCGCAGAAGTCCGCGATGCGGTCGTGGAGTATTGGCCTTGCCGCACGGGCGGCGGCCAGCTCCTGCGCCGTGCCGACGCCGTCCTCGACGTCCAGGCGGGCGATGTCGGCGAACGAAGCCAGCCAGTTCAGCACTTCGGCGCGAAGCGACCGCCGACCGGCCCTGCACTCCCACCGGTCTTCGGAGAGGGTGCGCGGATCGTCGAGAAGACAGGCCAGGACCAAGGCTGCCGGAGCGGTCGCCGGAAACACCTGCTCCTGATGGAGGAGCAGCCGATACAGATCGCCTACCGCCCGTACCCGGCGGGCCGGGTCGGCGGCGAGCACAGCGCCGAGGATGTCCGGTGTGTCAGGCACACCATGCCGGCCCGTACAGACGTGCGGCAGCTCCTGCCAGGCGGTGCAGGCGAGCTCTGCCTGTGCTCTGGGTGGCAGGGAGCCGACGGGAGCACCAGAGAGGTCCGGAGTCATCTCGTTGATCACGACCGCAGTGTTCCACCCGACTCCGACACCAGCGCCGCCGATACCTGCCACGGACCGCAGATGGATCACGCTCGAGCAACACTCTGATGCCCTCGCTGCTCGTGGCAGCGAGGGCATCAGGGCGTCAGGCGGCGCGGGCTGTGGGTAACTGCGAGACCCACGTCGTGAGCCCGGTCAGGTGCGCGGGCTGCAGCCCGTGGTGCGGGTCGGGCTGAATGAGGAGGGTCGACGTTCCCTTCGCAGTGCGCTCCACCGCCCATGCGTGGTCGAGGCCGGTGAAGTCGTCGTCGATCCATACGGCGGGGGCGTCGCCCAGCCAGACGTCGACGTGGTCACGCTTCCACAGGTAGCCGTTGGGGTGGCTGGTGGTGATCTGCGGACGCGGGAGATCGACGTACGACAGGGCCGGAAGGCCGAGGAGCGGCCCGATGAGGGTGGTGGCGTCCTGGCGCCAGCTGGTGCACCAGACCGGGGTGACCAGGCCAGTGCGGATCACGTCCATGAGCATGGGGCCGTGGGCAGGGTCGAGCCAGACGGTGACCGGGTTGTCGGCGCTCCGACCTGTGGGGACGACGTCGTGGCGGGCGTGGGTGGCCGGGGTCGAGCCGTCCGCGTTGGGGAAGGGTATGAGGACACCGTCGATGTCGAGGAGCAGGTAGGGCGGGCGCATCGGTTCCTCCGGGGGAAGCCGGGGCGAATGGCTGGTCAGAGCTTGCGGGCGCGGATCAGCAGGGTCGTGGGCCAGTGGCCCATGCGGGGGTCGTGGAACTCCTGGGCCGAAGTGAGCCAGAAGCCCGCCTGGCTGAGGTGCTTCTCCCACCGGTCCGTGGAGAACTCGCAGCGGGCGATGGGTAGGCGGGTGCGGTCGGGCAGGGTGACGAAGTCGCGGCGGGGCCGGTCGTCGCCGGAGGGGCTGCGGCCGCCGCGCTGCGGGTGGGGGACGGAGAAGGCCAGCACTCGCCCGGGTGTGAGGCGTTGGGCGATGGCCGGGAGGAGGAGCTCGGGGGCGACGAGGCCGACGGCACCGAAGACGGAGTAGATCGCGTCGAACTGCTCGTCGGAGGCGTGCAGGTAGTGCAGGGCGTGGCCGGCGACGAAGGTGAGGTTGTTCAGCCGTCCGTAGTGGGAGCGGGCGCGGCGGACCTGGAGGCCGACCAGGTCGACACCCGTGACGTGGGCGCCGTGGCGGGTGGCGAGGTGGGCGGCGTTGTGGCCGGGGCCGCAGCCGAGTTCCAGGAGTCGCCTGCCGCGCAGGTCGGCGCCGAGGACGTCGGCGCCGGGCCCTTGGCCGGGTCTCGTGGTCCATTCCATCCGGGCGGGTACGGAAAGGGGTTCGGCGAGTCCGGCGGCGGTGCGCTGAACGGCGTGGGCGTGCCAGGGGGATGCCTGGGCGAGCACGTCAGATCTCCAGGAGGTGGAGGACGTCGGTGAGGTGGCGGCGGACGGCCTTGATGTAGGCGGGGTCGGTGGCCGGGTCGTCGATCCATCTGACGGACTGCTCCATGAACCACTCGACGGCCCACATGCGGTGCCAGCCCAGGGCCCAGTGTTCGGCGGTGAGCCCGCCGCGCGGGGCGAGGGCGTCGGGGGTGCCGCCGGCGGTGACGTACTGCTCAAGGAAGACGCGGAGGCGGATGGGGTGCGGGGGCTCGGTGGTGCCGTGCCAGCTGGCGAGGTCGAGCAGGCCGGGGCCGCTGAAGGCGCGGGCGAAGTCGAGCAGCCGCCAGCCGCGCTCGCCGATGTGGAGGCTGGTGGGGTGGAACTCGGAGTGCACCCAGCCGAACGGTTCCAGCGTCGCTCCGGCCGAGCGGGCCTCGGCGGCCTGGGCGATACGGTCGAGCGCGTCCTCGACGTCGTCGGCATCCTGCCACCGATCGGCCTTGCGCAGCCGTTCGAGATGCTCAAGCGCCCTGGCCGGCAGCGTCCGCAGCCGGTTCTGGTCGAGTACGGGCAAGGGCGGAGCCGTACGGGTGCCGTGCAGGATCACGGCCGCGGCGACGCCGTCGAGGTCGTCGGCCTCGCGGACGGAGGGTCCGAGGTCCTCCATGAGCATGCCGAGCCAGCCGTCCAGGACGGCGGAGGCGTGGACCTGGGGGACGGGGACGCCGAGTGTGTGGGCCAGGCGGAGGGCCTGGTCCTCGCTGTCGAAGGGCTTCTTGGCGTACTTGAAGATGGCCGTGGAGCCGTCGGGGAAGGTGACGCGCTCGACTCCGGACATGGACCACACGCGCACCTCCTCCCGTGCGGCGGTGGTCTGGCCGGTCGCGGTGAGCAGGTTGTCGAGGAGTTCGGCGCTGGGGTTCGTGGTCACAGGAGGGCTCCGGGGAGATGTGGCATCGGGGCGGGCGAGAGATACCGGCCCGCCCCGGAGCCTGATCGGGTGGGTTACGCGGCGGGGTTCACTCGGTGGGCGTAGACCTGCTCGATCCAGCCCGCCTTGAACGCGGCGAGGTCGTCGCGGAAGTTCGCCATCGAGGCACCGTAGGGCGCGACCACGCCGCCGGACTGGTCCGGCACGGACTGGCAGCCGTGCACGAGCCGGCCGCCGAGCGCCGCGTGGGCCTTGATGGACTCGATGCGGCGGTGCTCGTTGAACCAGCCGCCGTGGTAGACCTCGTCGAGCATCCCGCCCATCTCGTCGTCCAGGTCGAAGACGACGGAGGTGGCGGCGGGGAAGAACCAGCACGGGCCGACGTTGGAGATGTGCCCGTCCAGCTCGACCTTGTTGAGCGCCATGAGCGTGGCGGCCTCGCGGAGCATCCGCAGGTGGTCGGCGGTGATCTGCGGCAGGCCGAGGCCGGCCAGGTGCTCCTCGCGGAAGAGGTACGCGTACACCTCGTACGCGGTGGCCAGGACGCGGGCCGCGTCGGAGGTGGACTCACCGTGGTTCTTGATGAAGTCGAGCGCGAGCTGCTCGACCGCACTCTCGGTCGTCTCGTCCATGTCCAGGAGCTGGGACTTGACCAGCTTCCAGTCTGCGACGAGCCAGGTGCTCGACTCGAAGCGGAAGAAGTACTCGGCCGGGTCGATGGTGATGCGCCGGCCGTCGACCTGGACGCCGGGCAGGCGGCTCCAGCGCGGGTCGAACGCCTCGGGCAGCTCGACCGTGATGGCTGTGGTGTCGATGGTGGTCACCGTGTCTCCGTCTCTGTTCGTCCGGACGCGGGCACAGGAATGCCCGAGCTCGGTGTGGGCGTACGGAACTTCGGGGTGCCGCCCGGACCAAGGGGGATCCTGGATCACGGTTGCGCCGTTCCGGGCGGCTGCTGATAAGTGAACCGGCGGTCACGCTCAGTGGGTACGGTGGAAGGCAGTTGAAGCGGTATACGCGGTTTACAGCTCCAGGACGGAGGCGATCGTGGCGGCGCAGCGAGAACCCAACTCCCGTCTGCGCGACGTCATCGCGGCGGTCGGCGGCACCTACGAGGCTCTCGCCCGAGACGTGCGGCGCATCGCCGCCGAGAACGGTGAGATCCTCCAGACCAACAAGTCGGCCATCTCGCACTGGGTGAACGGCATCCGTGCCCCATCCGGCCGGGTAGGTCAGTACCTGGCCGAGGCGCTGTCCCGCCGAGCGGGGCGCACGGTCACCCAGACGGAGATCGGTCTCCAGGCGAGCGATGACGAAGAGTCGGCGGAATCCGACCCCGTCCTCGCGGTCACGGACCTGGGCCGCGCCGACGTCGAACGCCGCCGCTTCCTCGCCATCGCGGCCTTCACCACAGCCGGCGTCGCCATGCCGCTCGGTTACGACCACGAGGCCACCGCCCGTATGCTCCGCGCTCGCACCGGCACGTCCCTGGTCGGGGCGGAGGACGTGGACGTCGTACGGCAGATCACCGCGGCCTTCAGTGCGGCCGACGAGCGCCTCGGCGGCGGGCACGGCCTGACCACCGTCACCGCGTACCTCGCCGACACAGCCGCCCCCATGCTGCGCGGACGCTTCCCCAGCGAAACCTTACGCCGGGCCGCCTTCGGCGCCGTCGCCGAACTCGCCTACCTCGCAGGGTGGAAGCACCACGACCTCGGCCAGGAAGGCGCCGCCCAGCGCTACTACCAGGTCGGCTACAAGCTCGCCTGCGAAGCCGATCCCCACGGCCACGCCGCCTGGATGATGCGCGCCCTCGCCCACCAAGCCCTGAGCCTCAAGCAGCCCCACCACTGCGTCGACCTCGTCGAAGGCGCCCTCCGCACAGGTCTCGGCCACGTCGACGGCCAGACCGAAGCGCTCCTCCACATCACGCACGCCCGCGCCTACGCCGCGGTCAACGAGCCCCCCTTGGCCGCGCGCGCCCTACTCGCCGCCGAGGACGCCCTCCTCCGGGACGACGGCCCCCAGCCCAGCTACTCCCGCGTGAGCGGCCCGGCCGCCGGCACCGTGGCGAGCCACACCGCCCGCACCCTGACCGACCTCGCCGACCACATCGGCACCGAGCAGCAGCACCGAGACGCCCTCACCCGCTGGGACCCCGAGAAGTACAAGCGCGTCCACGCCCTCACCCATGCCGACCTCGGCGACAGCCTCGCCGCCCAGGCCCGCGCCGACGAAGCCGTCGCCGCCTGGACCCAGGCCCTCGTCCTCATGGAAGGCATGACCTCCGACCGCACCCGCAAGGCGATCACCTCAATCCGCTCCACGCTCGCGGTCTACCAGCGCCGCCGCGTTCCCGGTGCCGTTGATCTCGCCCGCCGCGCCCGCGAGGCCCTCGCCTAACATGCCCAACAACCCGCCCGACGAAGGGAACACCGTGGCCCAGCAGACCGACGACCGCTCCCAAGCCCTCAAGCCGGCGCTCCAATCGATGACCCTGCTGGTCGCGGCCGTCATCGTCCACGACAAGGAGACCAACCGCGTCGTCCTCCTCCAGCGCAGCGAAAACGCCAAGTTCGCCCAGGGTCTGTGGGACCTCCCCGTCGGCAAGAGCGAGCCGGGCGAACCCATCACCGAAACTGCGGTGCGCGAGCTCTACGAGGAGACGGGTCTCACGGTGAAGCCCGAGTCTCTAAAGGTCGCCCACATCATCCACGGCGCCTGGGGCGTCGAAGCACCCAACGGCTTCCTCACGGTCGTCTTCGCTGCCCACGACTGGACGGGCGAACCCGAGAACCGCGAACCCCGCAAGCACTCTCAGGTCCGCTGGGTCGATGCCGACGCCATCCCCGAGGCGTTTGTGGATACTACTGCCAGCGCCCTCCACCACTACCTGAATGACAGCTCGGAGGTCTCGCTGGATGGGTGGTCGGCAGCGTGAGCATCACGCTGCTTCACCTCATACCCAACGATCCGCACTTTTCGCCTGCGTCGGCCGCGAGCGAGGCTGCGCAGGCCCAGCTACAGCAACTGGTTCCTGAAGCGTTGGGCGGTTATGACGTCTGGGACATTCCCGGCACAGCCTTCATCGACCCCGGGGAGAACTGGTGCGGTGTTCGGTGCCCCGTGTGCAGCTCCGACATCCAAGACTGGTGGGGCAACGCGATGGACACGGCAGCCCTTCCGGACGGCTATTTCGACTCGCTTGCCGTGACGGTGCCCTGTTGCTCTGCCCAGACGGACTTGAACGCCCTCGACTACGTCTGGGCTGCGGGTTTCGCCAGGTACAGCCTCGTAACCACAGATCCAGAATGCGAGCTGCCGCTACCGCCAGCCAGCGTCCAAGCGCTGGAGGACCTCCTGGGCACGGACCTGCGGCAGGTCATCGCCCAGTACTGACGTCAAGCGCTGGCTTCGCTATGCAGGGCCGCTCGGAAACAGAAGCTCGTAAGGCAGGTAATCGTCGTCCGGTACGCGCGGCACGTAGTCCGGAGCCGTGCGTGCAACCACAGCCAGCAGGCGAGCGGCAGCCTCCTCCTCGGAGATGGAGGCAAGCCCGAGGGCGTGCAGAAGGCGGTCGCGCTCGGCGTCGAAGTCCGGGTGGTCGGCCCGAAGGTCCGAGCCGAGCTCGCTGATCGCGAAGCCCTTCGCCAGGTCGCGCCAGAAGGGCAGCACCACGATGAGTGTGATGGCCTCGACGAGGTCGGCGCCGATCAATGTGGCCTGGCCCTCTGAGTCGGCGTACAGGACGGGCCTCTCCTCGGCCCCAGCCTCCCCGCACAGGTAGTACGTGCCGCCAGCGCCGCAACCGGCTATCGGGTGTAGGGGGATCCTGGTAGGAAGGGCAAGTTCCTCGATGGGATCCCGGCGCTCGACGTCGAAATCGCCAGGCCAGGCGAGCGCGGTGGCAAGGGAAGACTCCTGCTCGATCCGGCGGAGTAGATCGTCTGATGCGGTCATGGGACGGAACGTAAGGGCCTGCGCTGGCACTGCACAAGAATGGAGGTCGCGGCGACCTGCTGTCCACGGACACTGGGACGTCCGGGTGAGCGGACATTTGAAGTCCCTGCTGGCGGACAGTTCATCTCCCTGTCCGGTATGACTTTTCATCCCTC
>NZ_JBHJUW010000130.1:0-26103 GCF_042268205.1 Streptomyces sp. NPDC056160 | reverse complement strand
TCCTCGTACCGGGCGTACGTGGACGATCCCGACAACGCGGCGAGCGCGCGTGCCAGGCGTCGCGGGGCTGGGGGCACCTCCCGGCCGAAGGCCGGCGGAGGGACTTTCGGAACACGCCCTAGCTGCCGCCGGTGTGCACCTGGAAGGCGGCCCTGCGGACGGCCTTGGCGAGGGCGGGGTCCGGGTGCGCGGCGGCGAGGGCGACCAGCACCTGCACGGTGCGGGGGTGCCCCACCGAGCGCACCTCGTCCAGCAGGGCGGGGACGGTGGGCTGCAGCGCCGACTCCAGGTGCCGCACCAGCATCGGGGACTCACCGTGATCGGCGACGGCGGCGGCGGTGTCCACCCACAGCCACGTGGCCTCCTCACGGGTGAGGACCTCGTGGGCGTCCTCCGGGTCGACGCCGTCGTGCTCGGCCAGCCACAGCAGGGCGTACGGGCGCAGGGCGGGCTCGTCGAGCACGGCCCGGACCTCGGGCTCGGCAGGGGCGCCGACCACCCGCAGCGCCTCGAAGGCGAGGCCGCGCAGCAGGGCGTCCTCGCCGCGGGCGGCGCCGAGCAGCTCGGTGATGGCGCTGCCCACGGGGCGTGCGGCGAGCCAGGCCCGGTACTCGGCGCGGGCCGCGTTGGGGCGCAGCTGGGCGCAGCCGCGCAGCATGTCCTCGGCCGCCTGCTCGATGTTGCCCGCGGGGCTCTGGGCGGCGACGCAGATCTGCTCCAGCTTGACCCAGA
The DNA here is from genome assembly GCF_042268205.1 of Streptomyces sp. NPDC056160. Taxonomy (NCBI): domain Bacteria; kingdom Bacillati; phylum Actinomycetota; class Actinomycetes; order Kitasatosporales; family Streptomycetaceae; genus Streptomyces; species Streptomyces sp. NPDC056160. The sequence continues at coordinate 25,371 of NZ_JBHJUW010000130.1, read as the reverse complement.
CCGCCCAGCTGCCCAGCGGGGTGAGCGTGGCCTGCCCGTCGCCGTAGGTGAGCGCGCCCACGGAGGCGAGGGCCCCCAGCGCCCAGTCGAGCAGCGGGGCGAGGGGGGCCGGCGGGGCGGACCGCGCGGCCTCGGAGGGTGCGGGGTGCGGCGGGGCCCCGGCCCCGGTGTCCGGCGCGGGGGTCAGGGGCCGGGCGGGTTCGAGGTGCGGGTCGTAGGGGACCTCGCAGCGTTCGGTGCGCAGCTCGGTGACGCGCTGCTCCAGGAGGTCGAGGAGCTGCGCGACGGGGACGGGGCCCGCGGAGAGCTGGAGGAAGGAGAGCACCTGCGGCATGGCCGAGACGACCTCGGCGACCGCGGCGGGCTCGTGCCCGTCGGGTTCCGGGCAGGCGAGCGACCAGGCGTCGAAGAGGGCGACCCAGCCGCGCAGCACCGCGCTGTCGTCGCGGTCCCAGGCCCGCAGCCGCCAGCCGGGGCGGGCGTTGCCGCCGTGCACCTCGATGAGTCCGGCAAGGCGGGCGGTGTCCCACTCGGCGCGGACCTGAGCGGCACTCAGGCCCAGGTCGTCGGCCGCCTGTCGGGCGGTGCCGGCGGAGAGGGTGGCCTTGCCGTCGGCGGTCGCGCCGGCCCGGCCGGGCCCGAGGGCGGCGTCGGCCCAGCGGGCGACGCGGGCCGCCCCGGCCAGGCCGGAGCGCGCCATTCTGGCCAGCTCCGCGGGTGCCGGGGTGCCCTCCGGGGGGCGCGGGGCGGGGCGGCGCGAGCGCCGCTGGTTCACGGCTCGGGGGGCGGCGGCCAGGGGTCGCGGGCGGACGAGTCGAAGCCTGGAGTCGCGCGGGATACGGGACGTCACGGGTGCAGTCTTCCGGTTGACGGTCCGAAAACCCAAACGGAATGTCACGGCGGGCAATGGAGAAGGCCAAGGCAGGCGCCCGGAAGGGCGTCGGCACCCGGAGAACAGGCCGTCCCCGCGGACAGAACCGGAACCTTTGGCACGGCCCTCGCGGCAGGGTGGCGACAGGGCCTGAGGACGTCCGGTCGGCCGGGGGCCGCCGCGGCCGTCCGGGGCGTGCGGGACGGTCGGGACGGTCGGGGCGCCCGACGCGCCCGGGGACCGACCGTCCCGGAGCGGCCGGGGGCGGCAACCGGGCGCCCGCGTCAGGGGGCGACGCCTCCGGACGCCGCGGGGCGCTGTCGCCGGCCACTCCGGCCCGGGGCCCCGTAGGGGTCGGGGCGGCGTCCGGCCGCCGTGCTCCCGCCCGGTTCCCCGGTGGCGGGCCGGGGCCTCCCGGCCCGCCGGGGTTCACATCAAAGGGGTCAGGAAGCGGCGCAGGGCTTCCTCGTAGCCCTTGGGGTCGGCGTTCCACATGGCGCCGTGGGGGGCCTCGCGGACCGTGTGGAGGGCGATGAGGTTGGGGCGGCGCTCGGCCAGGCGGCGGGAGAAGCGCCAGGGCGCCACCTCGTCGCCCGGCCCGTGGAAGATCAGCGTGGGGGCGGTGAGCCGCGCCGGGTCGGTGGTGTCGGCGAGCCGGTCGGCGTACAGGCCCGTGCGTCCCTGGGCGGCGCGCACCGCGAGCGGCAGCAGGGGGCCCGGGGTGTGCCGTGCCCTGGCCAGGGCACGCAGCGTCGCCTCCCAGTCGAGCACGGGCGAGTCCATGATCAGCCCGGAGACGCGGTCGCGCAGCTCCGAGTGGAGGGCCGCGCGCAGCGCCATCGTGGCGCCGATGGACCAGCCGTGCAGGACGACGCGCTGGGCGCCGTGGTCGACGGCGTAGCGGATCGCGGCGTCCAGGTCGCGCCACTCGGTCTCGCCGAGGTGGTTCAGGCCGTCCGGCGGGCGGGGGGCGCCGAGGTCGCCGCGGTAGGTGACGTCCAGCACCGGGAAGTGTCTGCGGTGCAGGAACTTCATGATGTTCAGGGGGTGTTCGCGGGTGGCGCCCAGGCCGTGCACGGTGATCACCCAGGTCTCGCGGACGCCGGGCACGAACCAGGCGGGCAGCGGGCCGAGTTCGCCGGGTACGTCGATGTCGGCGTGGTCGAGGCCGAGGGCGGAGCCGGGGTCGCCGACGTACAGGTTGGGCGTGAGCCAGACCCGGTCGCGGGGGTGCAGCAGCCCGTGGGTGACGCGTTCCAGGCGGCGTACGACGGTGTCGGGCAGGTGCGGGGCGCCTTGCAGGACGGGGCCGACGACGGCGTGGGAGCCGTCGCCCGCCAGGCCGTAGGTGCCCGGGCGCAGCGAGGCCAGGTCCCGGGTGAGGGTGATCTGCCCGGCGGCCGTGCCGTGCACGGTGAGCCGGGGCTCGGTGGGCAGGGGCCGGCCCGGCGGTGCCTTGAGCGCGGCGTCGCTGGCGAGCCGGCCGGCGGCGACGCTCGCCGCGCCGGCCGCCAGGGCCGCGGTGACGGCCGCGGCCGTCGCTTTGACTGTGCGCACGGGTCCAGTGTCCTGGCGTACCGGGTCACCGGCCAGCGGAAGGAACGGTCGGGGTGACATGCCCGTGCGAGTTCCAGAAACGGCGGCCTTCATCCCTGCCGCGCTCGTCAGGCTTCCGGCCGGAGCTCCGGCTGTCCGTATCCGCGCAGCCGTTCCTCCGCCCGTGCCAGCTCTTGCGGGGAGAGCAGGGAGGGGGTCAGGCCGGGGACCGAGGAGGCGGTCAGCCACAGGCGGCACATCCACTCCAGCTGGGCGGTGCGGTCGTACGCCTGGTCGAGGGTGGCGCCGTGGGTGAGGGTGCCGTGGTTCCGCAGCAGGCAGCCGGAGCGGTCGGCCAGGGCGCGCAGCACGTGCGCGGCCAGCTCCTCGGTGCCGTAGGTCGCGTAGGGGGCCACGCGCACCGGGCCGCCGAGGGCGCCGGCCATGTAGTGGATCAGCGGCAGTTCGGGGACGAGCGTGGAGACGGCCGTGGCGTGCACGGCGTGGGTGTGGACGACGGCGCGGGCGGGGGTGGAGCGGTGGACGGCGAGGTGCATGGGCAGCTCGCTGGTCGGCCGCAGGGTGCCGAGCACCTGCCGGCCGTCGAGGCCGACGCCGGTCACGTCGTCCGGCGTGAGCCGGTCGTACGGGACGCCCGAGGGGGTGACCAGGACGGTGTCCCCCACCCGCACGGACACGTTGCCGGAGGTGCCGACGACCAGTCCGTCCGCCACGGTGCGGCGGGCGGTGGCCACCAGGTCGCACCACGCGCGGCGCTCGTCTTCCCGAGGCTCGCGTGGCGTCCGGGGCTCGTGTGACTCCGGGCACTCAGGGGGCTCCTGGGACCACTCGGAGGACTCATGGGACCCGCGCGACCCCTGCGGCCCGCGCACCGCCCGTGCTTCCCGCGGCTCCCGTGCGTCCCTCGTGTTTCCCGTGTCCCGCTGCTGTTCGGCCATGCGGCGATCCTGCCAGCCGTCTGCCGGAGCGCCGGTCCGCCCGGCCCGCGGACGGGAGGGAAGCCAGGAGAACCGGACACCGCCGCGACCGTCCCAGTTCATCTTCCGTTCACCCAGGTTACCTACGTTCGACGAGCCAATGACGCTCGAACGATTGCCTGGGTAAATGGAAAGCTTCTCGCTGATCCTCGCGATTGTGGTGGTTACCGCACTCGCGTTCGATTTCACGAACGGTTTCCACGACACCGCCAACGCGATGGCCACCACCATCTCCACCGGCGCACTCAAGCCCAAGGTCGCGGTGGCCATGTCCGCCGTGCTCAACCTGGTGGGCGCGTTCCTCTCCGTCGAGGTCGCCAACACGATCTCCAAGGGTCTCGTCGACGAGACCGGCATCCGCCCCGAGGTCATCTTCGCCGCACTGGTCGGAGCGATCCTCTGGAATCTGCTGACCTGGCTGGTCGGGCTCCCGTCCAGTTCCTCCCACGCCCTCCTGGGCGGTCTGATCGGCGCCACCATCGCCTCGGCCGGCGTCGGCGCCGTGCACGGCGACGTCCTGATCACCAAGGTCATGCTCCCGGCGGTCGCCGCCCCCGTCGTGGCGGGCGTCGCCGCGGTGGCCGCGACCCGGCTGTCGTACACGATCGGCCGGAAGACGGAGGGCAAGGCGGCCGAGAAGGGCCACCGGGTCGGTCAGATCGCCTCCGCCGGGCTGGTCTCGCTGGCGCACGGCACCAACGACGCGCAGAAGACGATGGGCATCATCACCCTCGCCCTGATCGCCGGCGGCGCCATCGCCCCCGGCTCCAACCCTCCCACCTGGGTCATCCTCTCCGCGGGCCTCGCCATCGCGCTGGGCACCTACATCGGCGGCTGGCGCATCATCCGCACCATGGGCACCGGCCTGACCGACCTCCGGCCGCAGCAGGGCTTCGCCGCCCAGACCAGTGCGGCGGCAGCCATCCTGGCCTCCTCCCACCTGGGCTTCTCGCTCTCCACCACCCATGTGGTCTCGGGCTCGGTGATGGGCGCGGGCCTCGGCCGCAAGGGCGGCGTGGTCCGCTGGTCCACCGCGGGCCGCATGGCCGTCGCCTGGGTGCTCACCCTGCCGGCCGCGGCGGTGGTCGGCGCGGGCGCGGAGGCCGTCACCGGCCTCGGTGACTGGGGCACCGCGCTCGTCGCCGTGTTCCTGGTGGCCGCGAGCGCAGCGATCTGGAAGATCTCCCGCCGCCAGGTCGTCGACCACACGAACGTCGCCCCGGCCACGGGCGCGACCGCGGCCGAGGAGCCGGCCGGTGTGGTGACCCAGGCGATCGCCGCCGTCTCCCCGCCTCCGGCGGCACCGGTGCCGGACGGCCTGACGGCCACCATCCCCGCTCCGGCGTCCGCGCTCGGCGCGGTGCCGGCGCCTCCCGCGAGTCCGGCGACGGCGGCGTCCCCGCCCGCCGCGGCGGTCTGACGCCCCGCCCCTCCACCCGGTTATCGAGCATCGAGAAAGCAGCTTCGACATGAAGATCGACTGGGCAGCCCTCGGCTCCGTCTTCGGCGTCAGCCTCGTGGTCACCGTCGGCCTGGTGGCCCTGTTCACCCTCGGCATCGCGGGCCTGTCCCGCCGGGAGGCGGCGTCGACCCGCGGCGAGTCGGCCGTGGCCGCGACCGCCGGCGCGTACGCGTGCTTCGCGCTGTGTGCGGCAGCCGTCGCCTACGGGATCTCCCTGATCCTGGGCTGACAACGATTCCGGGCTGACGAGAGGAAACGCCCTGGCCGCAGGCGGCGCGTGGTCACGCCTCGCACCTTCTGCACCAACCCCCGTAAGTGTTTCTGCGGCGCTTACGGGGGTTTTGCCGCATTCGACTCGCCTTCGGGACGCCGACCGGGAGGCGTCTTCCCCGCTTCACCGCGCGGAAAGAGGCCGAAAGGAGCCGTTTCAAGTCGCTGACCGCGCGTCAGGGCTATGAGCCTCGGCACACCGGCCCACCGCAGGTCAACGGCAAGTTGACGGCTGTTCCGAGGGCGTGGTGGACTTCCGGGGCCATGTACGGCGGCAGAAGAGGAAGCCGGTGCGAATCCGGCGCGGTCCCGCCACTGTCACCGGGGACGAACACCCCCGGGAGCCAGGAACTCTCTCCGCCGGTCTCGTCGAACCAGGGCGCGGACACCCTGAGTGAGGACCCATCGCCATGCGCGGCTGCCGACCGAGGTTCATCAGCGACTCCCTGACCGACCCCGCGGCCGGCTGACCCCGTGGGTGCCGATCGCGTCTTCGCGTACGGCGCCGCCGCCGGCCTCCTCGGTGACCTGCTCCTCGGCGACCCGCGCCGTGGGCACCCGGTCGCCGTGTTCGGGCGGGCCGCGGGCGCCGTGGAACGTGTGCTGTGGCGGGACCACCGCGGGCGGGGCGCGCTCCACACCGCCGTGTGCGCCGGTGGCGCCGTCGCGCTGGGGGCCGCCGCGGCCCGCGCCGTCCGCTCCTCCCCCACCGGCTCCGTCCTGCTGACCGGCGCCGCCACCTGGGCCGTCGTCGGCGGTACTTCACTCGCCCGCGAGGCGGGCGCCATCGGACGGGCGCTCGAGTCGGGGGACGTCGAGGCCGCCCGGGCACGGCTGCCGCACCTGTGCGGGCGCGATCCGCAGGCCCTGGACGCCGACGGGATCGCCCGCGCGGTCGTCGAGTCGGTCGCCGAGAACACCTCGGACGCGGTGGTGGGCGCGCTCGTCTGGGGCGCCCTCGCGGGCGTGCCGGGACTCCTCGGCTTCCGGGCCGTCAACACCCTGGACGCCATGGTCGGTCACAGGTCGCCGCGGTACCGGCGCTACGGGTGGGCCTCCGCCCGGCTAGACGACGTGGCGGGCTGGCCCGGGGCCCGGCTGACCGCCGTCCTGGCCACCGTGGCGGGGGGCGATCCGCGGGGGGCCGTACGGGCCTGGCGCGCCGACGCCGGGCGCCACCCGAGTCCCAACGCCGGTCCTGTGGAGGCCTCGTTCGCGGGGGCGCTCGGGGTGCGGCTGGGGGGCACGTTGTCGTACGGGGGGCGGGTGGAGCACCGGCCGGTGCTCAACGGCCCAGGGCGCGCCGTCCAGGTGGGCGACGTCGAGCGGGCCGTACGGCTCTCCCGGCGCGTGAGCTGGCTCGCGCTCGGCACCTGCGCCGCCGCGAAGCTGCTGTGCAACCGTCTGACGAAGGGACGTACGTCATGAGCAGCGGTCGGGGCGGCGGGCTGCTCGTCGCCGGGACCACCTCCGACGCCGGGAAGAGCGTCGTGACCGCCGGGATCTGCCGGTGGCTGGTGCGGCGCGGCGTGAAAGTGGCGCCGTTCAAGGCGCAGAACATGTCCCTCAACTCGTTCGTCACGCGGGAGGGCGCCGAGATCGGGCGGGCGCAGGCCATGCAGGCGCAGGCCTGCCGGATCGAGCCGACCGCGCTGATGAACCCGGTGCTGCTCAAGCCGGGCGGCGAACAGAGCAGCCAGATCGTGCTGCTGGGCAGGCCGGTGGGCGAGATGAGCGCACGCGGCTACCACGGCGGACGCCAGCGGCAGTTGCTGGGGACCGTGCTGGACTGCCTGGCCGAGCTGCGGGGCGCCTACGACGCGGTGATCTGCGAGGGGGCGGGCAGCCCGGCCGAGATCAACCTGCGCCGGACCGACATCGTCAACATGGGGATCGCACGGGGCGCCGGGCTGCCCGTGGTCGTCGTCGGCGACATCGACCGCGGCGGTGTCTTCGCCTCCTTCTTCGGCACCGTCGCCCTGCTGGCCCCCGCGGACCAGGAACTGGTCGCCGGGTTCCTGGTCAACAAGTTCCGCGGTGACGTCTCGCTGCTGGAGCCCGGCATCGACATGCTGCGCGACCTCACCGGCCGCCGGACGTACGGCGTGCTGCCCTTCCGGCACGGGCTCGGCATCGACGAGGAGGACGGCCTGAGGGTGTCGCTGCGGGGCGCCGTACGGGAGTCCGCGGTCGCGCCGCCGGTCGGTGAGGACGTGCTGCGGGTCGCCGTCTGCGCCCTGCCCCTGATGTCGAACTTCACCGACGTGGACGCGCTGGCCGCCGAGCCGGGCGTGGTCGTGCGGTTCGTGGACCGGCCCGAGGAACTGGCCGACGCCGACCTCGTGGTGGTCCCGGGCACCCGGGGCAGCGTACGGGCGCTGGACTGGCTGCGGGAGCGGGGCCTTGCCGACGCGCTGCGGCGCAGGGCGGCCGAGGGGCGGCCGGTGCTCGGGATCTGCGGCGGCTTCCAGGTGCTCGGCGAGCACATCGAGGACGAGGTCGAGAGCCGTCGCGGGCACGTCGACGGGCTCGGTCTGCTGCCGGTACGGGTCAGGTTCGCCGCCGGCAAGACCCTCGCCCGGCCGGTGGGCGAGGCCCTCGGCGAGCGGGTCGAGGGGTACGAGATCCACCACGGGGTCGCCGAAGTCACCGGCGGTGAGGCGTTCCTGGACGGTTGCCGGGTGGGGTCCGTCTGGGGCACGCACTGGCACGGTTCGCTGGAGTCGGACGGTTTCCGGCGGGAGTTCCTGCGGGAGGTCGCCTCGGCCGCGGGCCGTCGTTTCGTGCCCGCGCCCGCCACGTCCTTCGCCGCGCTGCGCGAGGAGCAGCTGGACCGGCTCGGCGATCTGATCGAGGAGCACGCGGACACGGACGCGCTGTGGCGGCTCATCGAGTCGGGCGCGCCGCGCGGTCTGCCGTTCATCCCGCCGGGGGCGCCCGCATGAGCGCCGGGCGGGGGCCGCGGGCCAGGCCGGGCGCGGGTGCGCCTGAGCCGCCGCGGGCCATGTTTTTCGAACTTGAGGGCGACTTGGAGGGCGAGGAGAAGTGAGTACCGCGTTTCCGTTCACGGCCGTCGTGGGTCAGGACGACCTGCGGCTGGCGCTGCTGCTGAACGCCGTCTCCCCGGCGGTCGGCGGGGTGCTGGTGCGCGGTGAGAAGGGCACCGCGAAGTCCACCGCCGTGCGGGCGCTGTCGGCGCTGCTGCCCGCGGTGGACGTCGTCGCCGGGTGCCGTTTCTCCTGCGACCCGGACGCTCCCGACCCCGGCTGCCCGGACGGGCCCCACGAGCCGGGGGCGTTCGAGACGCGGCCGGCGCGGATGGTCGAGCTGCCCGTGGGGGCGTCCGAGGACCGGCTGGTCGGTGCGCTGGACATCGAACGGGCCCTGGCGGAGGGCGTGAAGGCGTTCGAGCCGGGGCTCCTCGCCGACGCCCACCGGGGGATCCTCTACGTCGACGAGGTCAACCTCCTCCACGACCACCTCGTCGACCTGCTGCTGGACGCCGCCGCCATGGGCGCCTCCTACGTCGAGCGCGAGGGCGTCTCCGTACGGCACGCCGCGCGCTTCCTGCTGGTGGGGACCATGAACCCCGAGGAGGGCGAGCTGCGCCCGCAGTTGCTCGACCGGTTCGGGCTGACCGTCGAGGTGGCCGCCTCGCGCGAGCCGGAGCAGCGCGTGGAGGTCGTGCGCAGGCGGCTGGCGTACGACGACGATCCGGCCGCCTTCGCCGCGCGCTGGGCCGACGACGAGGCCGGCGTACGGGCGCGGGTCGTGGCCGCGCGGGAGCTGCTTGCGCAGGTGCGGCTCGGCGACGGGGCGCTCACGCAGATCGCGGCGACCTGCGCCGCCTTCGAGGTGGACGGCATGCGCGCCGACATCGTGATGGCGCGTACGGCGACCGCGCTGGCCGCGTGGGCGGGACGCACGGAGGTGCTCGCCGAGGACGTGCGGCAGGCGGCGCTGCTCGCGCTGCCGCACCGGCGGCGCCGCAACCCCTTCGACGCCCCAGGACTCGACGAGGACAAACTCGACGACACCCTCCGGGAGTTCGGCGGCGGACCGCAGGACGATCCGCACGACGACGATCCGCACGACGACGGCCCCCATGACGACGGTCCCGGCACGGACGGGCCCGGTGGAGGAGGCGGTCAGCCCGCACCCGGCGACGACGGCCCGCAGGAGGGGGGCGGCGCCCCGCGGGACGAGGACGCCGGGCGGCCCGAGGACGAGGAGAGCGGCGGTCGGCCCCAGCCGTCCGGGGCCGGCGCGGGCGAGCAGTCCGCGGTACGGGCCGCGGAGCCGTTCCGCACCAAGGTGCTCAGTGTTCCGGGCCTCGGCGAGGGCGCGGCCGGGCGGCGGTCGCGGGCGCGGACCGAGCACGGGCGGACGACCGGCGCGCGGCGCCCTCGGGGCACGCTGACCAAGCTGCACCTGGCGGCGACCGTGCGGGCGGCCGCGCCGCACCAGCGGGCGCGGGGCCGGTCCGGTCCGGGGCTGGTGGTGCGGCGGGACGACCTGCGGCAGGCGACCCGGGAGGGCCGCGAGGGCAACCTCGTGCTGTTCGTGGTGGACGCCTCCGGGTCGATGGCGGCGCGGCAGCGGATGAGCGCGGTGAAGGGCGCCGTGCTGTCCCTGCTGCTGGACGCATACCAGCGGCGGGACAAGGTGGGGCTGGTGACTTTCCGGGGGACCGCGGCGGACCTCGCGCTGCCCCCCACCTCGTCCGTGGACGCGGCGGCGGTGCGGCTGGAGTCGCTGCCCACCGGCGGGCGTACACCGCTGGCGGCCGGGCTGCTGCGGGCGCACGACGTGCTGCGCGTGGAGCGGCTGCGGGACCCGGCGCGGCGGGCGCTGGTGGTCGTCGTGACCGACGGGCGGGCCACCGGGGGCCCGGAGCCGGTCGCGCTCGCGGAGCGGGCGGCGCGGCTGTTCGCCGCCGAGGGGACGGCGTGTGTGGTCGTGGACTGCGAGTCGGGGCCGGTGCGCCTGGGCCTGGCCGGGCGGCTCGCCGGTGAACTGGGCGGTACGGCGGTGACGCTGGACGAGCTGCGCGCCGACAGCATCGCCGGACTGGTACGGGATGTGCAGGGGACTTCGAGGAGGGCCGCGTAATGCCGCAGGGACAGCCGAGTGTCGTACCGGACGACGGGCTGACGACCCGTCAGCGTCGTAACCGGGCGCTGGTGCTCGTGCACACGGGCGTCGGCAAGGGCAAGTCGACCGCCGCGTTCGGGCTTGCGCTGCGCGCCTGGAACCAGGGCTGGCCGATCGGGGTGTTCCAGTTCGTCAAGTCGGCGAAGTGGCGGGTCGGCGAGGAGCGGGCGCTGCGCGTGCTCGGCGACTCGGGCGAGGGCGGCAGCGTCGTGTGGAACAAGATGGGCGAGGGCTGGTCCTGGGTCCAGCGGGACATCCAGGGTGACAACTCGACCAACGAGGCCAAGGCCCGCGAGGGCTGGGAGCAGGTCAAGCGGGACCTGGCCGCCGAGACGTACCGGCTGTACGTGCTCGACGAGTTCGCCTACCCGCTGCACTGGGGCTGGATCGACACCGCCGAGGTCGTTCAGGTGCTGCGCGACCGGCCGGGGACCCAGCACGTGGTGATCACCGGGCGGAACGCGCCGCGGGAACTGGTCGACTTCGCCGACCTCGTCACCGACATGTCCAAGGTCAAGCACCCGATGGACGCGGGGCAGAAGGGCCAGAGGGGCATCGAGTGGTGACGCCGTGGTGACCTCCTCCTCGCCGTCCGCGCCCCGGCCGGCGCCCTCCCCCGCCGCCGTGCCCCGGCTGGTCGTCGCCGCGCCCGCCTCGGGCAGCGGCAAGACCACCGTCGCCACGGGGCTGATGGCCGCGCTGGCCCGGCGCGGGCTCGCCGTGTCCCCGCACAAGGTCGGGCCGGACTACATCGACCCGGGGTACCACTCGCTCGCCACCGGGCGGGTGGGGCGCAACCTGGACGCCTACCTGTGCGGTCCGGACCTGGTCGGGCCGCTGTTCCTGCACGGCGCGCGCGGGTGCGACATCGCCGTCGTCGAAGGCGTCATGGGGCTGTTCGACGGGGCGGCGGGGCAGGGCGAGCTGGCGTCCACCGCGCAGGTGGCGAAGCTGCTGCGGGCGCCGGTGGTGCTCGTGGTCGACGCCTCCTCCCAGTCGCGGTCGGTGGCGGCGCTGGTGCACGGGTTCGTGTCGTGGGACCCGCAGGTGCGGGTCGGCGGCGTGATCGTGAACAAGGTCGCCTCGGACCGGCACGAGGCGCTGGTGCGGGAGGCGCTGGAGTCGGTCGGAGTTCCGGTGCTGGGGGTGCTGCGGCGGGCGCCGCAGGTGGACACGCCGTCCCGGCACCTGGGTCTTGTGCCGGTCGCCGAGCGGCGGGGCGCCGCGGTGGAGGCGGTCGCGGCGATGGCGGCGCAGGTGGAGGCGGGGTGCGATGTCGCCGCGCTGGTGGCGCTGGCGGGCAGCGCGGGGACCTTGGCGGGTGCGGCCTGGGACGCGGCCGAGGTACTGGGGGGCTCGCCCCCGGCGCCCCTTCCCGCCCCGGGCCCGGGGGCCCGCGCCCTCGGAGCCCCGCTTCGGCCCGGATGGCCCCGTCCTCAGGTTCCCCCACACCCTTCGGGCAGGGGGTGCCCCCAGGACGGGCTGACAGACGCCGGTCAGGGGGCACCGGTGAGGATCGCCGTCGCCGGCGGGCCCGCCTTCACCTTCTCCTACGCCGAGCACACGGAGCTGCTGTCCGCCGCCGGTGCCGACGTCGTCCCCTTCGATCCGCTGCGGGACGAGGAACTGCCCGAGGGGACGCGCGCTCTGGTCATCGGGGGCGGGTTCCCGGAGGTCTACGCCGCCGAGCTGTCCGCCAACGAACCGCTGCGCAAGGCCGTCGGTGAGCTCGCGCGCGCCGGCGGCCCGGTCGCGGCCGAGTGCGCCGGGCTGCTGTACCTGTGCCGGGAGCTGGACGGGAAGCCGATGTGCGGGGTGCTGGACGCCTTTGCGCGGATGAGCGGGCGGCTGACTCTGGGCTACCGGGACGCCGTGGCCGTGAGTGACAGTGTGCTCGCGCAGACCGGGCAGCGGATGCGGGGGCACGAGTTCCACCGGACGGTCGTGGAGCCGGGCGCCGGCGCCGCCCCCGCCTGGGGGCTGCGGACGCCCGTCCGGCGGGTCGAGGGGTTCGTGCAGGACAACGTGCACGCGAGTTACGTGCACACGCACTGGGCCGCCGCGCCCGGTGTCGCCCGCCGGTTCGTGGAGAGGTGCCGGACCTCGTGAGCGGCAGGCCGGCCGGTGCGGGCGCCCGGGACGCCGCCGGGGAGCGGGCGCGGGCGGGCGAGGCGCCGCGGTGGGAGGGCGGGCGGATCGGTGACGCCGTACGGGGGCCGGCGCTGTCGCAGGAGCCGGACCGGCCGGCCGCCGCGCAGCCCTGCCCGTCGACGCTCGTCGCGCCGGCCCGGCGCGCGGGCGGGCGGGGCGGCAGGCCGTGAGTCCCGTGTGCGGGCTCCGCGCGCGGTCGCGCTCAGGCCGCCAGGCCCACCACCAGCCAGATGAAAGCGGCGCCCGCGACCGTGCACAGCAGGGTCGAGCGGGCCGGGTGCTCGTGGTGGGCCTCGGGCAGGATCTCGGCGGCGGCGAGGTAGAGCAGTACGCCGCCGAACAGACCGAGGTAGCCGCCGAGGAACCACTCGGGGATGCGGACGAACGCCGTCGAGGCGGCGCCCACCACGGGGGCCAGCGCGTCCGCGACGAGCATCGCCACCGCCTTGCGGCGGGCGTTGCCGTAGAGGCTGGTGAGGGTGAAGGTGTTGAAGCCGTCCGCGAAGTCATGGGCGATGACCGCGAGGGCGACGGCGGCGCCCATCCCCCCGCCGACCTGGAACGCGGCGCCTATCGCCACGCCGTCCATGGCACTGTGGCCGACCATGGCGGCCGCCGCCGTGAGGCCGACCTCGGGGGCGCGGTGCTGATGGTGTTCGGCGCCGCCGTGCGCGGCCTGCCGGGCGGCCAGCAGGCGCTCCACCAGGTGGGCCAGCAGGAAGCCGGCCACGAAGAGCAGCAGGGCCGCCGGTACGCCGAACACCTCCCGGCCCACCGCGCGCAGTGCCTCGGGCAGCAGGTCGAGACCGACCACACCGAGCATCAGGCCGCCGGCCAGTCCGAGGACCAGATGGCGGCGGTCGGTGACCCGCTGTGCCGTCCAGCCGCCGGCCAGCGTCATCAGGAACGCGCCGAGCGCGACGAAGACCGCCATGTGCCCTTGCTATCCGATCAACCCCCGATCGCGCACATCCGGCCATGGCCCGACCCCCGCACACCATGACATTCCGTACGAGAGGACCCGTCCCCGTGGTCGATGCCCTCACCGCCGAGGTGACCTTCGCCGGTGCCGGTCCCGGCGCCGCCGACCTGCTGACGTGCCGCGCCGCGCGCGCGATCGCCGCTGCCGACGTCGTGAGCCGGGCGGCCGGCCTCGCCCGGGCCGACGCGCTCGGACACGCCCGCGAGGGCGCGGAGAGAGTGGACGTGGCGGCGACGCCGGTGCCGCCGGGCGAGGAGGTGCGCGAGTCCGGCCGGCACGGCGCCACCCCGGCCGTCCTCCCGCCGACGGCCCGCAGCGGCCGGCGGCTGCCGGAACCGCCGGGTGACTTTCCGGCCCGCGGGGCCCTGCGCGCGCGGGGGGCGAGTTCGTGATCACGGTCATCGGCACGGGTACGGGGGCGCCTGCGGACGGCGGGCTGCTCGACGGCGCCGACCTCGTCGTGGGCGGACGCAGGCACCTGGAGGCCGTACGGCTGCCGGAAGGCGTCCGGCGGGTCGTGCTGGGGCCGCTTCCGCCCGCCCTCGACGTGATCGAGCGGTACACCGGTGCGGGACGGCGCGTGGTCGTCCTCGCCTCCGGAGACCCGGGGTTCTTCGGGATCGTACGGGCGCTGGCGGAACGGTTCGGCGCCGGGGCGCTGGAGGTGCGGCCGGGGGTCTCCTCCGTCGCCGCCGCCTTCGCGCGCGCCGGGCTGCCGTGGGACGACGCCGTGGTGGTCAGCGCGCACGGACGGGAGCTGCGGACGGCCGTCAACGTGTGCCGGGCCCGGCCTAAGGTCGCCGTGCTGACCGGGCCGGGCGCCGGACCCGCCGAGCTGGGGGCCGCGCTGGCCCGTACCCCGTCCGGCGAGCGGGTGCTGGTGGTAGCCACGGCGCTGGGCGACCCCGGCCGCGAACGCGTCGAACGGGTCACGCCCGCCGAGGCCGCCGCCCGGGACTGGGGGACGGCCGTGAACGTGGTGCTCTGCCTGGACGAGGAGCGGGCCCTCGGTCCCATGCCGACGCTCGCCGGGCCCGGGGCGCCCGGCGCGGGCTGGGCACTGGAGCAGGACGCCTTCGCGTGCCGCGAGGCGGGCGTCACCACGGCACAGGTGCGGGCGCTGGCCCTGGCCCGGCTCGGGCCGCGCCAGGGCGACCTGGTCTGGGACGTCGGCGCCGGGACGGGCCCGGTGGCCGTGGAGTGCGCCCGGTTCGGTGCGGCGGTCGTCGCGGTCGCGGAGGAGGCGGACGGCGCCGCACGGGCGCGGGCCGACGCCGCCGCCCACGGGGTGGACGTCGCGGTCGTGCAGGGGGCGGCGCCCGGGGCGCTGTCCGGGCTGGCCGACGATCCCGACGCCGTGTTCGTCGGGGAAGGGGGCGGGGGCCGGGGCGGGGACCTGCCGGTCGTCGTCAGCGCCTGCGCGCGCCGCGCCCGGCGGACCGTGGTCGTCGCCCTCGCCGCCCCCGACCGGGTGCCGGCCGTCCGCCAGGCACTCACCGACGCCGGGCTGACCTGCGACGGCGTGGAGCTCCAGGCGTCCCGGCTCGCGCCGCGGCCGCCGGAGGAGGCGAGCGGGCCGGCGGCGGACCCCGTTTTCCTGCTGTGGGGCGTACGGCCCCCGGCGGCCGGGTCCGGGCCGGGGGCCCGGTCCGGGGCCGCGACCGCCGCCGTGTCCGGGTCCGCCCCACGGTCCGGGTCCGGGTCCGGGTCCCGGGCAGAAGGATTCGACCGGTGATCGGCCTCATGGCCGCCGGCGTGGCGGGCGCGGTGGCACGCGGCCGGCTCGCCGCCGCCTGGCCGGACCGTGCCCGGACCCACGCCGGAGGCGTCACGGAGGCCGTACGGGCCGCCGTCGCCGAGTGCGGACAGCTCGGGTGCCCCCTGGCCGCGGGGGCGGTGGTCGCGCTGGTCGAGCCGCTGCCCGGCGGGTACGACGGCGGCGCCGGCGTTCTCGCCGACGCGGTCGCCGCCGTACCGGGAACGGCTCCGGCGGTGCCGACCGCGACGGACGCCGTCGGCACGGCCGGGTTCGTCGTCCGGCTGCCGGTGGAGGGGGACGTGGCCGGGGTGTCGCGGGCACTGCTGGACGGTGAGCCGGTGGCCCTCGACTCCGAGGTGCCGTGGTCACTGCCCGTGCTGCCCCCCGCGCCCGGTGGAACGGCGGCGGAGTACGCCGTCCGGGTGACGGACCGGGCGCTCGCGCCGGGCGAGCGGGAGGTGGTCCTCAGGCCGCCGTCCCTCGTCGTCGGGGTGGGCGCATCCGCCGGAGCGCCGGCCGACGAGGTGCTGGGGCTGGTCGAGGGCACGCTGCGGGACGCGGGACTGTCCGCGCGCAGCCTCGCCCGGCTGGCCACCGTGGACACGAAGGCGACCGAGCCCGGCGTCGTCGCGGCGGCCGAACAGCTCGGGGTGCCCCTGGTGACGTACTCCGCAGGGGAGCTGGCCGGGGTGGCGGTGCCCAACCCGTCCGCCGCGCCGCTCGCCTCCGTCGGCACCCCGTCGGTCGCGGAGGCCGCCGCGCTCGCCGGCGGCGGCGAACTCCTCGTCCCCAAACGGAAGTCGCGGCGGGCGGACGGGCGTCCGGCCATGGCGACGTGCGCGGTCGTACGGCGGCCCGTGCGCGGGCGGCTCGTGGTGGTCGGCCTCGGGCCCCGCGCCGGGGACGCGACCGGGCCGCCGGCCGGGCCCGGCTCGACCGGCCCGGACGCCGGCGCCGAGGTGTCCGGGGCGGCACGGCCGCCGTGGGAGGGGCGCGGGTGCGCGGGCGCGGAGACCGCGGTCCTGCCCGGCGGGGTCCGGCAGCAGACCTCTGAGCGGGCGGCGGCGCACCCGGAGGCCGAGGCGCGCCGGCCGCGCTTCCCCCCGGACGACGACGGACGGCACGGGCACCACCACCACGAGCACCTCCCTTCTGAGGCGCACAGGCATCCGCATGCGCAGTGAGGACCACCAGATGGCGTACCAGGACGGCGGGCACGACCTGCGGCACCACGGCGACGCGGAGGTGCGGGACGACGGCTGCGCGCTGGTCGATCTCGCCGTGAACGTGCGCACCGGCACCCCGCCCCCGTGGCTGCGGGAGCGGATCGCCGACTCGCTGGGCTCGCTGGCCGCCTATCCGGACGGGCGGGCCGCGCGGGCCGCGGTGGCCGCCCGGCACGGGCTGCCGGTGGAGCGGGTGCTGCTGACGGCGGGCGCGGCGGAGGCGTTCGTGCTGCTGGCGCGGGCGTCGGGGGCGCGCCGGCCGGTCGTCGTGCATCCGCAGTTCACGGAGCCGGAGGCGGCGCTGCGGGACGCGGGGCACCGCGTGGAGCGGGTGCTGCTGCGCGAGGCGGACGGCTTCCGGCTGGACCCGGCGGACGTCCCCGAGGACGCGGACCTCGTCGTGGTCGGCAACCCGACGAATCCGACCTCGGTGCTGCATCCGGCGGCGGTCCTCACGCAACTGGCGCGGCCGGGGCGGACGTTGGTGGTCGACGAGGCGTTCATGGACGCGGTGCCGGGCGAGCGGGAGGCGCTGGCCGGGCGGACCGACGTGCCCGGCCTCGTGGTCCTGCGCAGCCTGACCAAGACCTGGGGTCTGGCCGGGCTGCGGATCGGGTACGTGCTGTCCTGCCCGGAGACCGTCACCGCACTGGAGCGGGCCCAGCCGCTGTGGCCGGTGTCCAGCCCCGCGCTGGCGGCGGCCGTGGCCTGCGTGGAGCCGCGGGCGCTGGCGGAGGCGGCGCACGCGGCGCACCGGATCGCGGCGGACCGGGCCCACCTGGTGGCGGGCCTGGCCTCCTTCGCGGAGCGCGGAGTGCGGGTGGCCGGGCCCGCCGAGGGCCCGTTCGTGCTGGTGCGCGTGGACGGGGCGGTGGAGGTACGGCGGCGGCTGCGCGCGCTGGGATACGCGGTGCGGCGCGGCGACACGTTCCCGGGGCTGGGGGAGGACTGGGTGCGGGTGGCCGTGCGGGGGCGGGGGGTGACGGAGGGGTTCCTGGACGCGCTGGACACGGCGCTGGACGCCGCGCCCGGTGCCGCGCCGGGTGCGGTACCGCGCGCCGCGTCGCGCTCCGTGCCCGGCCGGCCGGGCACGGAGCACACGACGGGCTGATCTCCCCAGTCCCTTGGCCCTTGCCCCTTGGGCCGCCCGAACGCCCTTGCCCGCGCCCGCGCCTGAGGCCGTGTCCGTGCCCGGGGCCCGTGGCGCGGGCGCGGCGGCTCAGCCCCTGCGCCTGCGGGTCAGCGCGACCGCTCCCCCGCCCACGGCCAGCAGCCCCGCCGAGCCCGCCGCGAGGTAGGGCGTCAGGGAACTGCCTCCGGTCTCCGCCAGGTTCGCGTCCGCGGCCTTCGTGGGCCTGGCGGACGGCGTCGGGTCGACGGCCTCGGTGGCGGCGGCACCCTGGGGCTGCGGGTGCGAGGCGGGGGTGGTGGCGGGCTGCGGTGACTGCCCGGGGGCCGCGGGGGACTCGCAGGTCGCCCGGGCGAGGGTGAGCGTGCCCTCGACCTCCGCGACGTTGAGCTTGAGCGGGTTGACGGAGATCTTGAGCCGCAGGGCCGTCGCCGCGGCCGTACGGGAGGCCGTCTCGTGCTGGGACAGGTCGAGGCGGACCTCGCCCACGGCCGGGACCCGCACGCGGGTCGTGCCGCCCGCGGAGAGCGTCACCTTCTTGCCGAGCACCGTCACGGCGCCCAGGACGTCGCTGGTGGCGACCGGCGGCTTCCCGGCCGCGCAGGTCGCCCTGGCGGTGACCTGGTCGACCTCGATGACGGACAGCAGCGGCAGACCGGGCACGTGGACGCGGGCGTGGGCGAGGTCGACGCTGCC
Organism: Streptomyces sp. NPDC056160; assembly: GCF_042268205.1. NCBI lineage: Bacteria > Bacillati > Actinomycetota > Actinomycetes > Kitasatosporales > Streptomycetaceae > Streptomyces > Streptomyces sp. NPDC056160. Next base: position 7,137 of record NZ_JBHJUW010000130.1, on the reverse strand, counting down.
CTCGGCCCTGTCCGCCGAGACCGTCGCGTCCGCCTTCGCCACGTCGGCGCGCAGCACGCTGAACGGCTTGCCGCCGTCGACTCCGTCGAGGTGGGCGCTGAGCGCCGTCTCCCGGGCGCTCGCCGGTGCCTGGACCTCGTTGAGGGAGAGGGTGAGCGGGACGTTCACCGTCTTGTTGAGCAGGGACACGTCGAGGCCGGTGCGCAGGACGGAAGCGCTCGCGCGGCCGTGGTCGGCGCTCGCGTGGGCGGAGCCCGCGCCGGCCAGCGTCACGGGGCCTGCGGCCAGGACGGTGGCCGCGGCCGCGGTGACGAGGCGGCGTGCGGGCATGCGGAAGATGTGGCCGTTCACGGTGTGGGACCCCCAGAGAGGATTGCTTGGGACCCGGAAAGAATTACGCACCGAGAGTGAACGGTCAGCGATCCTGGGTGACTTCACTCCTTCGTGGGGTTTCCGTCCTCGTTTTCGATTTGCCCGGTACGGGTGTTCGCTTCCTCCACCCTCCGGTTCCCCGCCCGTGAGCACCCGCCCGGACACACCGGCGCGCGCGACGGAGTGCACAACGATCCACACGGGGCGACGGTCACCTTCGGTCAAGGCGAAGGTCACCATCGGTCAACCCGCCGTACGGCCGCGGCGACCCCGTCGAGCCATGTTCCGGCTACGCGACGACGCGGCCGTTCAGGACCACCCGCCGCGGCCCCGCCAGCACCCGTACGTCCGCCCGCGGGTCGGCCTCGTACACCACGAGGTCGGCCGGCGCGCCCTCGTCCAGGCCGGGCCGGCCCAGCCACGACCGGGCGCCCCACGTCGTGGCCGACAGGGCTTCGAGGGCCGGGATGCCTGCGGTGACCAGTTCGGCGACCTCGGCGGCCACCAGGCCGTGCGGCAGTGAGCCGCCCGCGTCCGTGCCGACGTACACCGCGATCCCGGCGTCGTGGGCGGCGCGTACGGTGTCGTAGCGGCGCTCGTGGAGCCGGCGCATGTGGGCCGACCAGCGCGGGAACCTGCTCTCGCCGCCGGCCGCGAGCGAGGGGAAGGTGGCGATGTTGACCAGGGTGGGGACGATGGCGACGCCCCGCTCGGCGAAGAGCGGGACCAGGTCCTCGGTCAGGCCCGTGGCGTGCTCGACGCAGTCGATGCCCGCCTCCACCAGATCGCGCAGGGAGTCCTCCGCGAAGCAGTGCGCGGTCACCCGGGCGCCCAGCCGGTGCGCCTCGGCGATCGCCGCCTCGGCCGCCTCGCGGGGCCAGCAGGCGGACAGGTCCCCGAGGTCGCGGTCGATCCAGTCGCCGACCAGTTTCACCCAGCCGTCGCCGCGCCGGGCCTCCTGGCCGACGTAGGCGACCAGGTCCTCGGGTTCGATCTCGTGGGCGTAGTTGCGGATGTAGCGGCGGGTGCGGGCGATGTGGCGGCCGGCCCGGATGATCTTCGGCAGGTCGTCGCGGTCGTCGGTCCAGCGGGTGTCGGAGGGCGAGCCCGCGTCGCGCAGCAGCAGCGCCCCGGCCTCCCGGTCGGTGAGCGCCTGCTTCTCGGAGACGTCCTCGGGTACCGGGCCGTGCGCGTCGAGGCCGACGTGGCAGTGCGCGTCGACCAGGCCGGGCAGCGCCCAGCCCTCGACGGTCCGTACGTCCCGGGCGCCGGGCGGGCGCTCGTAGGAGATCCGGCCGCCCACCACCCACAGTTCGTCGCGGACCTGGTCGTCGCCGGGGCCGACGAGGACCCTCCCCTTCACGTGCAGCACCGCGCCATCGCTCATGCACCGCACCCTAGCGCCGGCGGCCCGGCCGGGGCCGGGGCGGCCGGGAGGCGGGTGCCGGATACTCTCGACTCCGTCGACTCCACCGACCTCGTGACCGAGAAGAGAGCACTGCCGTGACCCACCCCTTCCTGGACCTCGCCCCGCTGAGCGCCGCCCGCTTCGCCTCGATCGAGGACGGGGTGGCACGGCTGCTCGGCACCGCGCAGGACGTCGTGATCACGCAGGGCGAGGCGCTGCTGCCGCTGGAGGGCGCGATCCGGGCGACGGCGGGTCCGGGGACGACGGCGCTGAACGTGATCACCGGGCCGTACGGGCAGACGTTCGGCGACTGGCTGCGCGACTGCGGTGCGACGGTGTACGACCTGTCGGTGCCGTTCCACACGGCGGTGACCGCCGAGCAGGTCCGCGCGGCCTTCGCCGAGCACCCGGAGATCGACTTCGTGTCGCTGGTGCACGCGGAGGCGGCGACCGGCAACACCAACCCGGTCGCGGAGATCGGCGAGGCCGTACGGGAGCAGGGCGCCCTCTTCTACCTGGACGCGGTGGCCTCGATCGGCGCGGAGCCGGTGCTGCCGGACGCGTGGGGCGTGGACCTGTGCGTGATCGGGGCGCAGAAGGCGATGGGCGGCCCCGCCGGGGTGTCGGCGGTGTCGGTCAGCGAGCGCGCCTGGGCCCGGATGGCGGCGAACCCGCGGGCGCCGCGCCGCTCCTACCTGTCCCTGCTCGACTGGAAGGAGCGCTGGATCGACGGCGGCCGCACCACGCTGCTGCACGCCCCGGCCCAGCTGGAGATGCTCGCCCTGGAGGCGTGCGTCGAGCGGATCGAGGCGGCCGGCCTGGACGCCGTGATGGCCCGTCACCGGCGTGCCGCCGCGGCGATCCGCGCGGGTGTCCAGGCCCTCGGCGGGGGCCTGGAGCCGTACGTGCACAAGGCGTCCGAGGCGGCCCCGGTCGCGACCACGCTGCGCGCCCCCGCGGGTGTCGCGGCCTCTGACCTGGTGGCCCGCGCCCTCGAGTCGGACCCGCGCCTCCCGCTCGCCGCGGGCGGCGGCCCCCTGGCCAAGGAGATGATCCGGGTCAACCACTACGGCCCGGACGCGACGCCGGAAACCGTCGAGGCGACCCTGACGGCCCTGGCCGCCGCCCTGACCACCGTCTCCGGTGCGGACGTCGACCTCCGGACCGCCCACGACGCCGCCGCCGGCGCCTGGCGGTAGAGCCTGTCCGGGCCGCCCCACGGGCCCGGTCAGGCGCGGGCCCCCGGGCCGGAGAAGCACGGTTGCCGGAGCCGCCGCCGGCGCCGTGCCGCCCGCATGGCCCCTGACGTTCTGCCGACCCTGCCCGACGGCCGCCCCGTCCCGCTCACGACGGGCGCGCAACGGCCCGTGCCGGCGAGCCGGCTCGCCTTCCACCGCGCCGGCCTGGAGGCGAAGTGCGCCGGGCCGCAGGGCACGGGGCGGATCGGCGACGAGCCCATGACGGGGTGCGAGGCCGGCGTGCGGTGGGTTCTCATCCACCTGATCGTGGAGTACGCCCGGCACGACGGGCACGCCGTCATTCCGCGGGAGCGGATCGACGGGGTCATCGGCGCGTGAAATCAAAGGGCGTAATTCCTGGAATTCAATTCGGGCAGCTTCCCGTCTTCTTCTGCCCCGTTTCCCTATTCCTAAACGCGACGATTCCACGAACACTTGGCGACGTAATTCCAAGGCTGTCACGGGCGCACCGGCAGGGTTACTTCATTGTGATGCACTCCACAATCGCACCCGTTTTGTACAGGTAATAACGGGAGCAATCAGGCATCTCACTCCGATCTCGCGCGACCGCGCGCCCGCGCGATAACACATATGCCCCGGGCATGTAAGGGTGCCGGGCGATGCATTTTCCAATTCAGCTCGGTAAGTTCAATTCGCATGACTGCCGCACAAGCAGACCTGCGAACCGACCGCACGGAAATACCGGATGCCGTGTCCATCGAGCGCCCCGCCGTCGCCGACGGCGCCGCTCTGTGGAGGCTCGCCAAGGACTCCGGGACGCTGGACGTGAACTCCTCGTACAGCTATCTGCTGTGGTGCCGCGACTTCGCCGCCACCTCCGCCGTGGCGCGCGACGCCGACGGGGAAGCCGTGGGTTTCGTCACCGGGTACGTGCGGCCCGACCGCCCCGGCACGCTCCTGGTGTGGCAGGTCGCCGTCGACGCCCGCCAGCGCGGCCGCGGCCTGGCCGCCCGGCTGCTGGACGCGCTCACCGCCCGCGTCGCCACCGAGAGCGGTCTGACGACCGTCGAGACCACCATCACCCCCGGCAACACCGCCTCCGAACGCCTCTTCGCCTCCTTCGCCAAGCGGCACGGCGCCCGCGTCGAACGCGAGGTCCTGTTCGGGACGGCCGAGTTCCCCGACGGGCCGCACGACCCCGAGGTGCTGCACCGCATCGGCCCCCTCGCCCGCTGAGCCTCCTTCGAGACCCCGCCGGGTCCGCCGAGCCCTCGCGCCCCGCCGGAACCCGCGGTCCCCTCCTTCGATCCGCCGACCCGACCGACCTCCCACTCCCCACACACGAGGAGCGATTCGTCGTGACCATCACCCAGCCCGACCTGAGCGTCTTCGAGACCCTGGAGTCCGAGGTGCGCAGCTACTGCCGCGGCTGGCCCACCGTCTTCGACCACGCGCGCGGCAGCCGCATGTACGACGAGGACGGCCACGAGTACCTCGACTTCTTCGCCGGCGCCGGTTCCCTCAACTACGGACACAACAACCCCGTGCTGAAACGGGCGTTGATCGACTACCTGGAGCGCGACGGCGTCACGCACGGGCTCGACATGTCCACCGCCGCCAAGCGCCGCTTCCTGGAGACCTTCCAGAACCTGGTGCTGCGCCCGCGCGATCTGCCGTACAAGGTGATGTTCCCCGGACCGACCGGCACCAACGCCGTGGAGTCCGCGCTGAAGCTGGCGCGGAAGGTGAAGGGGCGCGAGGCCATCGTGTCGTTCACCAACGCCTTCCACGGGATGTCGCTGGGCTCGCTGGCCGTGACGGGCAACGCGTTCAAGCGGGCCGGCGCCGGCGTCCCGCTGGTGCACGGCACGCCCATGCCGTTCGACAACTACTTCGACGGCACGGTCCCCGACTTCCTGTGGTTCGAGCGGCTCCTGGAGGACCAGGGTTCCGGCCTGAACAAGCCGGCCGCGGTGATCGTCGAGACCGTGCAGGGCGAGGGCGGCATCAACGTCGCCCGGCCCGAGTGGCTGCGCGCGCTCAAGGAGCTGTGCGAGCGCCAGGACATGCTGCTGATCGTCGACGACATCCAGATGGGCTGCGGACGCACCGGCGCGTTCTTCTCCTTCGAGGAGTCCGGGATCGTCCCCGACATCGTCACCGTCTCGAAGTCCATCAGCGGCTACGGCCTGCCGATGTCGCTGTGCCTGTTCCGGCCCGAGCTGGACGTGTGGGAGCCGGGCGAGCACAACGGCACCTTCCGCGGCAACAACCCGGCGTTCGTCACCGCCACCGCCGCCCTGGAGGCGTACTGGACGGACGGGGCGGCGATGGAGAAGCAGACCCGCTCCCGCGGTGAACTGGTCGAGCAGTGGCTGGTCTCCATCACCGAGGAGAACCTCGCCGACGTCAAGGAGTACCGGGGCCGCGGCCTGGTGTGGGGCCTGGAGTTCCACGACAAGGGCCGGGCCGGGCGGGTCGCGCGGCGCGCCTTCGACCTCGGCCTGCTCATCGAGACCTCGGGTCCCGAGAGCGAGGTCGTCAAGCTGCTGCCGGCCCTGACCACCACCCCCGAGGAACTGGACGAGGGCATGAGCACCCTCGCCCGCGCGGTCCGCGAGACCGCCTGACCGGCTTCCGGTGCCCCGCCCCACGGTCCCCGGGGCGGGGCGCCGGGAGGCCGTATCCATCGAGAAACACCGCAAGGAGGCACGTACCACCGTGATCGTCCGTTCGTTCAAGGAGATCGAAGGCACCGACCGGCACGTGAAGGCGGCGTCCGGCACCTGGGAGAGCAAGCGCATCGTCCTCGCCAAGGAGAAGGTCGGCTTCTCCGTGCACGAGACGATCCTCTACGCCGGCACGGAGACGTCGATGTGGTACGCGAACCACATCGAGGCCGTCGTCTGCACCCGGGGCGACGCCGAACTGACCGACCGCGAGACCGGGAAGACCTACCACATCACGCCCGGCACCATGTACCTCCTCGACGGCCACGAGCGGCACACGCTCAAGGTCAAGGAGGACTTCCACTGCATCTGTGTCTTCAACCCGCCCGTGACCGGACGGGAGGACCACGACGAGAACGGCGTCTACCCCCTGCTCACCGAGCCCGAGGAGGTGTGAGGAACCCATGACCACCGCCACCGTGAAGGACCTCTACCCGACCCGCGGCGCAACCGAGGTGAGCGTTCCCCGCCAGGACCCGGTCCTCTGGGGCTCCCCGGACACGCCCGGACCGATCGCGGGCGCCGACCTCCAGGCGTTCGAGCGCGACGGGTTCCTCGCCGTCGAGGAGCTGATCGGCGCGGACGAGGTCGCCGTCTACCGGCAGGAGCTGGACCGGCTGGTGGCCGATCCGGCGATCCGGGCCGACGAGCGGTCGATCGTCGAGCCCAAGTCCAAGGAGATCCGCTCGGTCTTCGAGGTGCACCGGATCAGCGAGGTGTTCGCGAACCTGGTGCGCGACCCGCGCGTGGTCGGCCGCGCGCGGCAGATCCTCGGCTCGGACGTGTACGTCCACCAGTCCCGGATCAACGTCAAGCCGGGCTTCGGCGCCAGCGGCTTCTACTGGCACTCGGACTTCGAGACCTGGCACGCCGAGGACGGCCTGCCGAACATGCGGACGGTGTCCGTCTCGATCGCGCTGACCGAGAACCTCGACACCAACGGCGGGCTCATGATCATGCCCGGCTCGCACCGGACGTTCCTGGGCTGCGCCGGGGAGACGCCCGAGGACAACTACAAGAAGTCGCTGCAGATGCAGGACGCGGGCACGCCGTCCGACGAGGCGCTGACCGCGCTCGCGGGCGAGCACGGCATCAAGCTGTTCACGGGCAGGGCCGGCTCGGCGACCTGGTTCGACTGCAACTGCATGCACGGCAGCGGCGACAACATCACGCCGTACCCGCGCAGCAACGTCTTCATCGTGTTCAACAGTGTGGAGAACACGGCGGTGGAGCCGTTCGCGGCACCGGTGCGACGCCCCGGCTTCATCGGGGCCCGGGACTTCACTCCGGTGAAGTGACCCGTCGGTGAGCCGGGCAGGGGGCCTCCTCGTGTGCTTGGGTTCTAGTGGCAACGCCGTTCAGTTAGGGCGGTCTGGGCCGTGTCAAGGGTCGGTTGTGAGCATGTTGATGCTGATGGTGGCCTTGTAGG
>NZ_JBHJUW010000129.1:0-26175 GCF_042268205.1 Streptomyces sp. NPDC056160 | reverse complement strand
GGCCGTGGCCGGTCGCGGACGCGTCCTCGCAGCAGGGCTCGGCATCACGGCTCGGGATCACGGCTCGGGATCACGGGTCGGCATCACGGCTCGGGATCACGGCTCGGGATCACGGGTCGGCATCACGGCTCGGGATCACGGGTCGGCATCACTGCTCGGGATCACGGGTCGGCATCACGGCTCGGGGTCGGTGCCTGACATCAGGACTTGGCGGCGTCGCCCCCGATTCCCAGGGCCAGCCAGGTCCACTCCTTGCCCTGCTTCCCGGACGGGCCGTCGGCGGAATGGCTGCCGAAGAACAGGCGTCCGTTCTGCACGACGACATCACTCGCGTCCAGAACGGTGAATTTCTCCGCCTCGCTCGCCACGCCGAAGTAGAAGTACGGGGTCTCCGTGCCCGTCCGCGGATCCAGGCTGACGAGGGCCGAGGGCGAGATGTGGTCCTCGCTCAGGCGCAGGGCGAGGAGTTGGTCGCCGCTCATGCGGATCGGGTACAGCAGCGCGTTGGGGCCCGACTCGAACTTCTTGACCGAGGCGCCGCTCGCCAGGTCGAACCCGATGACCCAGTTGGAGTTGTGTGCCCCGCCCTCGTCCTTGGCGCGCACGAAGACCTGCCCGGAGCCGACCGCGATGGTCGGGCAGTCGTCGAGGACGAGGTAGTCGATGTCCTCGGAGCACTCGCCGAGGTAGTTGCCGCTCTTGAGCCGGACAGTGGCGCGACTGCTTCCGTGGTCGTCGAGCGAGAGCAGTTCCGTGTAGCCGGTGTCACCGGCCGCGACGGCGAGGACCGGCGGCTCGGTCGACGGGACCCTCAGGTCCCGGATGCCCGGGGTGGCCGAGTACGTCCACAGGACGCGGCCGGTACGCGGGTCGATTCCGCGCACCTTGTAGAGGGCCGAGTCCCAGGAGGTGGCGTTCGCGCTCGGGTTGCTGCAGTCGAGCCGCTCCAGCAGAGCCCGGCCGCCCGCCACCCCCATGTCCCGGCACCGGGCGGGGGCCTTGGTCTGCCACAGCTTCTTGCCGAGGTCCATGTCGTACGCCTCGGCGCCGCCGCCCCAGGTCACGGCGACCGTCGCGTGGGTCAGGGTCACGCTCGGGGTGTCCTGGCCGCCCCCGATCCGGGACACGGGTATCTCGTGGTCCCAGATCTTCCGCCCGTCGTCGAGGTCGACGTAGGTCACGTGGTCGCAGGGTGCCTGCGGGTCCTCGGCACGCCCCCGGGACAGGACGGCGGTGCGGTGGTCGACGGTGACGTGACGGGTGTATCCGCAGATCAGGCCGGTGAGCCGGAGCCGCCACACTTCGTCGCCCGGTGAGGCGTCGGTGCCGATCCGGAGACCGACGAGCGTGCTCTTGATCCCCTTGGCCAGGATCTTGTCGGTGGCCCACATGCCCGGCAGGTCCTCGTGCTCACCGGGCGCCATGTCGTCGACCGAGAAACGGAAGTCCATGACACCGGTCGTGCTCGCGGGCCGCTTCTCGACCGTCTCGCGGACGTCGAGGCGGTCCTGGGCGGCGGGCGGCGCCTTCTCGGCCCTGGCAGGCGCCCCCTGGTCGCGCAGCACGGCGACGCCCACCACGGCCGCGGCCGCGACGACGGCTGCCGCGGCCAGAGCCAGCAGTCTGTTCCGGCGGCGCTTCCTGCGCCGGTCGTCCGCCGCCATGGCGGACTGGGTGTACATGGAGGGCGGCGGCCCGAAGCTCACGCGCGGGGTCCCTTCGTCCGCGCCCCGACTCGTCGAGGGGCGCATGGTTTGTCGTATGGCTGAAGCGTCGGTCGTACGGGCCGGAACCGGTCGACGGGGCCGGGGCACGGGCAACGGGCAACGGGCAACGGGCAACGGGCAACGGGCAACGGGCAACGGGCAACGGGCAACGGGCAACGGGCAACGGGCAACGGGCAAACGAACGGCCGGTCACGGCATCCGGCCGGCCCGCCAGGCATCCCCTGGCCACGGACGGAGGCGGCCGGCAGCCGGTCCGCCGGCCGTCAGCCGGTCCGCCGGTCCGCCGGTCCGCCGGTCCGCCGGTCGTCAGCCGGTCATGGACCGTACGGTCGTGTACACGTCGAAGACGGCGAGGGTCAGCGGCACGAGTGCCAGCAGGACGAAACCCTCGGCGATCTCCATGAAACGGCCCCAGAAGGGACTGAGTCCGCTGCGCGGCACGATGAGGCCGACGGCGGTGGCCAGCACCGCTCCCGCGGCGACGGCGGCCGTGAGCCAGACGGTACGCAGGTCCAGGGCCCCGCGGTCACCGTGGTGCAGGAAGTCGGCCAAAGCCGTGCTCGGCGGGTTCAGGGCGAGGCCGAGCAGCAGCAGCGCGACGGCCGCGAGGCCGGCGACCAGGACGCACGACACCTGGGAGGTGTAGCGGAACAGACGCGCGCGGAACAGCATGGCCAGGCCCGAGGCGAGGGCGAGGAACTGCGCCCACACGTCGTGGGAGAAGCCGAGGACGGCCGCCGAGGCGACGACCACGGCGGCCGTGCCGCCGACCAGCCCCAGCAGCATCTCGTGACCGCGCCTGGCCTGAGCGGCGATGCGCTCGGCGTCGAGTGGGTCGGCGTCCCGGCCGTCGGCGGGCTCGGGGTCGAAGTCGTCCTGGGCGGCCGAGCGCGGGGAGGCGTAGCCGATGGGCAGCCGCGCGAAGCGGCTGGAGAGGCCGGGCAGGAAGGCGACCAGACCGATCACGAGGGTGGCGCACGCGGCGGCGGTCCCGGTGGCCGAGGCGTCGGCCAGGACGGCCGCGAAAGCGGCCAGGGTGCCGGTCAGCGCCGCGAACGCCACGGCCACGAAGGGCGCGTCCCCTCCGGGGGTCAGGGCCACCAGCGCGACGGCCGCGACCAGGACGGCGACGCAGCCCAGCATGAACTGGATCTTGCCCGGCCCCTGTTCGGCGTCGGGTCCGACGATCCCGGTGCCCGCGATCATCAGCAGCGGCAGGGCGCCGAGACCCGTGGAGGTCGCGGCGGCCCGGTCCCCGTACACCCGCGCGCGTATGCCCGCGAAGGCCGTCAGCAGCACGCCGAGGCCGCCCGCGACGACCCCGGGCAGCCCGTGCATGTCGTGGCGGGCGGGGTCGGCGCACCACAGGACGAAACCGCACAGCAGCAACAGCAGCGCCCCGCACGCGAGTCCAGCGCCCCGCAGCAGGTCGTCGCCCCACAGGTGCCGGTCGCGTAGGACGGCGGAGGCGACGGCGTCCGAGACGTCGTCGTAGACCGCGGGCGGGAGGGACTCCGCGAAGGGCCTGAGGCCGAGCACCTCTCCGTCGAGCACCCGCTCGTCCGCCAGGGTCCGGGCGCTGTCGAGGACACGACCGTCGCGGCGCACCAGGTGGTACCCGGTCGGCGTGCCGACGGGCTGCGTCTGGCCGGTCAGGCGCAGGATCTCCGGATAGACGTCGGCGACTGCGATGTCCACCGGGAGTGCCACGTCGATCCGGCTGTCGGGTGCCACGACTGTGACTCTGCAGAACCCCGTCGCCGCGGTCGTACTCACCTTCACTGACCCCCTGTTCGCGGATGCGTACGCTGCGTGCGTCACCCTACCGGCAGGGGGTTTCGGCGCCGACAAGTAGGATCGCCGCGAAAGCGGGAGACGACCGTCGCCACGGGGGTGCCGGCGAGCGACCGTTCGTCCGTACAGGGGGATTGACGCTCCGGTGAGCCAGATCGTCATCAAGCGCCCGCTCCGCACGCTACCGCCCGAAGTGCCCTCCGACGAGCTGCAATTGGAGACTCCTCCCGAGCTTCCGCGCGGGCAGCAGGAGGGCATGCTGATGCAGGTCCTGCCGACCCTCGGCATGGGCTCGTCCGTGGTGTTCTACTTCGCCTCGCCGAACGCCCACCCGTTCATGCGGATCATGGGCGTCGTGATGCTCGTGTCCACCGCCGCGATGGTGGTCTCGCAGATCATCCGGCACCGCCGCGGTACGCAAGGGCAAATGGCCGATGTGCGCCGTGACTACCTCCGTTACCTGGCGCAGACGCGTCGTACGGTCCGCAGGACGGCACTGCGTCAACGTGACGCCCAGCTGTACCTCCACCCCGCGCCCGAGCAGCTGTGGTCGGTGGTCGCCGAGGGCAGCCGGGTGTGGGAACGGCGGGTCGGGGACGACGACTTCGGGCAGGTGCGGATCGGCCTGGGGCCGCAGCAGCTGGCCACTCCCCTGGTGGCCCCGCAGACCGCGACCGTGGACGAACTGGAGCCGCTGTGCGCCGGCGCGATGCAGCGCTTCCTGGCGGTGCACGGCCGGCTGGAGGCGCTGCCCGTGGCGCTGTCGCTGCGCGCCTTCTACCACGTGACCGTCTCCGGCACGGCCGAGCGCGCCCAGGCCTCGGCCCGTGCGCTGGTGGCCCAGGCGGTCACCCTGCACTCCCCCGACGACCTGGTCGTGGCCGTGGTGACGTCTGCGGGCGCCCTCGCCCGCTGGGACTGGACCAAGTGGCTGCCGCACTGCCAGTTGCCGGGCCAGTTCGACGGGGCGGGCACCCGCCGCCTGTTCAGCGACGACCTGGGAGAACTGGAGCAGTTGCTGGCGGGCGTCCTGGAAAACCGCCCCCGCTTCAGCCGGGACGGCCGGCCGCTGCTGGACCAGCCGCACGTCCTGGTGGTGCTGGACGGTGGCATGGTCCCTCCCACCTCCGCGTTCGCCGCCGTGGAAGGCCTCCAGGGAGTGACGGTCGTCGAGGTCGTCTCCGGTGACCTCGACCAGCCCCGCGGCGACCTCTCGGTGGTCGTACGGCCGGAGCGGCTGTGGCTCGACTCCGGGGGCGGTGTCGCCTACGAAGGCGTGCCCGACGGGCTGTCGCTGCCTGCCGCCGAGGCGCTGGCCCGGCAGCTCGCCCCCCTGCGCGTGGGTGGCGGGGACGACGACGAACCGCTGCTGGCCAACCTGGACTTCACCGAACTGCTGGGGCTGGGCGACGCGGCCTCCGTGGACGTGACGCGCACGTGGCGGCCCCGCTCCATGCCGGAGCGGCTGCGCGTGCCCATCGGTGTGGGCGAGGACGGCCAGCCGGTCATGCTGGACCTCAAGGAGGCGGCGCAGGAGGGCATGGGCCCGCACGGCCTGTGTGTCGGCGCGACCGGTTCCGGCAAGTCGGAGTTGTTGCGCACCCTGGTGCTGGGCCTCGCGGTCACGCACTCCTCGGAGACGCTCAACTTCGTCCTCGCCGACTTCAAGGGCGGCGCGACCTTCGCCGGCATGTCGCAGATGCCGCACGTCGCCGCCGTGATCACCAACCTCGCGGACGACCTCACCCTGGTCGACCGCATGGGGGACGCGATCCGGGGCGAACTGCAGCGCCGCCAGGAACTGCTGCGCTCGGCCGGCAACTACGCCAACATCCACGACTACGAGAAGGCGCGCGCCGCGGGTGCGCCGCTGGAGCCGCTGGCCTCGCTGGTCCTCGTGATCGACGAGTTCAGCGAACTGCTGACGGCCAAGCCCGACTTCATCGACATGTTCATCCAGATCGGCCGTATCGGACGCTCGCTGGGTGTGCATCTGCTGCTCGCCTCGCAACGGCTGGAGGAGGGCCGGCTGCGCGGTCTGGACACCTATCTCTCGTACCGGATCGGCCTGCGGACGTTCTCCGCCGCCGAGTCCCGTACGGCTCTTGGGGTGCCGGACGCCTACCACCTGCCGTCCGTCCCCGGTTCCGGCTATCTGAAGTTCGGCACGGACGAGATGGTCCGCTTCAAGGCGGCGTACGTGTCGGGGACGTACCGGGCGGGCGGCCCGGAGGCCACGCAGAACAGCCGGCCCGTCGAGCGCCGCCCGGCGCTGTTCACGGCGGCGGCCGTTCCCGTCGCTTCGGTGGCTCCCGGGCCGGACCGGGAGCCTGCTGCCCGGCCCGACGACGACGCGCTGGCCGACACGGTGCTGGACGTCGTCGTGCAGCGGCTGGAGGGCCAGGGTGTGCCCGCCCACCAGGTGTGGCTGCCCCCGCTGGACCGTGCGCCGACACTCGACCAGCTGCTGCCCACGCTGTCCGTGTCGGCGGAACGCGGCTTCCAGGCACCGGAGTACAGGCGTCCGGGCGGCCTCACCGTTCCGCTCGGGCTGATCGACAAGCCGTTCGAGCAGAAGCGTGAGGTGCTGTACCGGGACTTCTCCGGGGCGGCAGGCCACATGATGGTCGTGGGTGGTCCGCAGTCCGGGAAGTCGACGGTCCTGCGGACCCTGGTGACCTCCTTCGCGCTCACGCACACCCCGTACGAAGTGCAGTTCTACTGCCTCGACTTCGGCGGCGGGGGCCTGGTGGCGCTGACGGACCTGCCCCACGTGGGCGGGGTGGCCTCCCGCCTGGACCCCGAGCGGGTCCGGCGTACGGTCGCGGAGGTGGCAGGCATCCTCAACCGGCGCGAGCAGTTCTTCCGGGCCAACGGCATCGACTCGATCACCACCTACCGCAGGCGACGCGCGGCGGGCGACCTGCCCGGTGAGGCCTGGGGCGACGTCTTCCTGGTCATCGACGGCTGGGGCAACTTCAAGACCGATTACGAGGGCCTGGAAGGCGTCGTCAACGACATCGCCGGCCGGGGCCTCGGCTACGGCGTGCACGTCGTCGTCACGGCGTCGCGCTACATGGAGGTCCGGGCGGCGCTCAAGGACCAGATCCTGGGCCGGCTCGAACTGCGCCTGGGCGACCCCATGGACTCCGAGTTCGACCGCAAAGTGGCCGCGAACGTGCCCGCGGGCGTGCCGGGCCGCGGCCAGGTCGCGGAGAAGCTGCACTTCATGACGGCTCTGCCACGCATCGACGCGTCACCTTCCTCCGACGACCTGTCGGACGCGACCGCGCAGCTCGTCCGGTCCGTGCGGGCCGGCTGGCAGGGCCCGTCGGCCCCCACGGTCCGCCTCCTGCCCCGCAAGCTCCCCGCCGACCAGTTGCCCAAGGGCTTCGAGTTCCCGCAGCACGGCATCGCGATCGGCATCGACGAGGCGAACCTGGAACCGGTCTTCGTCGACCTCGACACGGACCCGTTCTTCCTGGTGTTCGGCGAGAGCGAGTCCGGCAAGACGAATCTGCTGCGGCTGATCGCGCAGCAGGTCAGCGAGCGCTACACGCCCGACGAGGCCCGTATCGTCGTCGGCGACTACCGGCGCACCATGCTGGAGGCGGTGCCCGAGAGCCACCTGCTCGAATACGCGCCCATGGCGTCGGCGATGCAGGTCCACATGGACGCCATCCGGCAGTTCATGGAGATGCGGGAGCCGAAGCCGGACATCACCCCGCAGCAGCTGCGCGACCGCAGCTGGTGGAGCGGACCGCAACTGTTCGTCATCGTCGACGACTACGAACTGGTGGCCGCCAACTCCGGCAATCCGCTGGCCCAGTTGGTGGACCACCTGCCCTTCGCGCGTGACGTGGGCGTCAAGTTCGTCATCGCGCGCAACGCGGCCGGCGCCTCACGGGCCATGTACGAGCCCTTCATGCAACGGGTGAAGGAGCTGGGCGCACAGGGTCTGGTCCTGTCCGGCGACCCGGGGGAGGGTGACATCCTCGGCAATGTCCGGGCCCGGCCGATGCCGCCGGGTCGTGGCGCGTTCGTGTCCCGCAGGCGCGGGACGGCGCTCGTGCAGGTGGGGCAGCTCCCGCAACGCCACTAGAGTGACAGAGCGAGTTTTTCGCTCCGGTCACACTTCGGGGCGCACGGGGAGAACGGGGAGGCGGCTGAGGTGAGTTCGCACGGGGGAGGCGGCCCGGACGGAGCGCACCGCGCACCGGACACCGGCAGGTCCTTCGACAGCCTGGCGGGCGTGAACCCGCAGATGGCGCTGGACATCCAGCACAGCGCCATGAGGAAGTTCAAGCAGCGCGTCGACGCGTTGCTCACGGAGCTGGACAAGTCGGAGGCCGCTCCGGGAAAGGTCGGCCAGGACCGCCTGACCCGCACCCAGCTGGGTTCCTCCGACTTCAAGGAAGCACAGTTCCTCTACGACTCCTACGCCATCGTCCACGACGAGTTGGAGAACCTCTCGAAGGCGCTGAGCGCCCAGATCGAGGGGATGGGCCTTGCGGTGCACGCGTCGCGAGTGGGTTACGCGAACCTCGACGAGGACATCAAGGCACGGATGAAGGCCGTCAACGCGGAGGCGGAGAGGTATTACGTGGTGGGGCGGGATCCGTACGTCCAGCAGCCCGATCAGTCGACGGCGTCCGGCTCCGACGAGACGAGGGGGCAGTGGTGATGGGCGAGCAGCGGAAGCGACGGGAGCCCCGACTCGCCCGCACGGACTTCGAGTCCATGACACACGAGCAACTAGCCACCATGCTCGACTCGGCCAGCACGGCCGGAGCGTCCCACCTCGCGGTCAAGCTCTCCAAGGCGGCTTCGACGATCTCCAAGATCGGCTCCGACCTCATGGATCACGTCAAGGGCCTGGAATGGCAGGGCGAGGGCGGCGACGCGTTCCGCGACTGGGGTGGCCAGACGGCGAGCTCCACCCTGCGGCTGGGCCAGTACGCCGAGGTCGCGTCCCGCTGGATGGACACCGTGTCGCAGGCCATCGCCGAGGCGAAGGCCGCCATGCCCGACACCTCGGAGACGACGAACGCCAGGGCTGCCCTCGCCAACGCCCACAAGACGATTGAGGCAACGCAACAACCCGGCGCCCACCACGACCCCGACGCGCGGCAAGCCGCGCAGACGGCCCAGACCGACGCCACGGCCGCGCAACATCGCATCGAGGCAGCCCGGGGCGAGGCGATCCAGCAGATGCGGAAGCTGGCGCAGACGTACGAGTTCTCAGCACAACAGGTGAACAGCGTGCCACCGCCTACGTTTTCGCCGCCGGCGGGGCGAACAGGTCGGGACGACTGGTGGTACGACGACGGTAAAGGCCGGTTGCCCGAAGGCAGCCACTCCGTGAGCGGCAGTGCACCGGGAGCAGGTGTACACCGATATACGGGTGGCACGAGGACCTCTGCCGGAGCGGTCCCTGCGTCCCAGATCGTCCACAGGCAGACCACCACACACACGGCCGGTCCGCACGTACAAGTCCCACACACACATCCGGCGGAGCCGACGTCCCTGGACCTGGACGGCCTAGAGACGTTGCCGAGGCATCAGACACCGGGCACCACTGGTCCGGCCCACCCGCAGACAGGTGTTCCCCGCGTCGAGGCACCGGCGACTGCGCAACCCGTCGTTGCACCGCCGCCACTCAACGAGAGTGGACGCGTTCGCCTTCCGAACTCATCGTCGCAGGTGGCGCTTCCCTCCAAGCCACCTCAGTCGGCCCGTCCCTCGGGTCTCGCCACCGGCCGAGCCCGCGCGACGCCCCGGGAGGCGGGCATCGTCGGAGGCCGCCCCGTCCCCTCCGGACCCGGCAGCCCTCAGAGCGGCGTCGCCCGCGGCACGATCATCGGCGACAACAACGTCCAGCGCCAGACAGGCACGGCACGTGGAGTCACCACAGGCAGTCCCGGTGCTGTCGGCTCGCCGAGGGGTGCCGTTGGTGGGCGCCGTCTGGCACCGGAGACCGGTGGGGGCATCGGCAACCGGACCGTGCAGCAGAACCGCAGCGGGGGACGCCCCTTCACTCCAGGCGGATCGGGTCTTCTGCGCTCCTCATCGGGGGGCGAAACGAAGCCTAATTCTGTGAACGGACGTACGGGGGCGGCCTCGAATACGGCCAAGCCGGCGGGCTCGCGCAAGGACCAGCGTCCTGACTACCTCGTCGAGGACGAGGAGACCTGGGTACGTGGCGACCGTCCTCCCCTCCCACCCGTCGTCAGCTGACTCAAGGCCACTTGCTCACCAGGAAGGCACATGCGTAACAGCCTCATGCGAAGGCCACGCTGGTCGGCGGCGGCCGCGGCTCTGGGCGCACTACTCGTCGCCCTCACCGCTACTCCGGCTCACGCGGACTCCGTACGCTCACGCCAGTGGCATCTGGATTCCATGCACGCGCAGGACATGTGGAAGACCAGTACTGGACGCGGCATCACCGTGGCCCTCATCGACTCGGGTGTCGACGGCTCCCTCACCGATCTCAGAGGCCAGGTTCTGGACGGCAAGGATTTTTCAGGCCAGCAGGGAGACGAGCATACGGACATTGCCGGGCACGGCACCGACATGGCCGCGCTCATCGCGGCCACGGGTGCCCGTGGGCCCCTGAACGGGTCATACGGTCTGGCTCCGGGAGCGAAGATTCTTCCGATTCGTATGCGATACGCCACCGAGGGTTCCGAACAGCTCGACAACAAAGCTGAGTTCTCCCGCGTACTCAGCAAGGCCGTCCGCTACGCCGCCGACAGCGATGCCCAGATCATCAACATGTCTCTGGGCGCCTCCAATTCGCCAGGTACGCAGAATGCAGGAACGCCTGAACTGGCGGCGGCAGTGAAGTACGCTCTTTCCAAAGGAAAGCTGCTGTTCGCCGCTGTGGGAAACAGCGGTGACAAGTCCAATCTTACTGAGTATCCGGCCGCCACGCCCGGTGTGGTCGGCGTGGGGGCGGCGGACGAGAAGGCGAAGACCGCTTCATTCTCCCAATCGGGCCCACAGGTCGACCTAGTGGCTCCGGGCGTGCATATGGTTCATGCCTGTATCGGCGGTAGTCAGATCTGCTGGACACGAGGAACAAGCGACGCCAGCGCAATCGCTTCCGCGTCCGCTGCCCTCATCTGGTCCAAGCATCTCAACTGGACCAACAACCAGGTCCTCCGCGTCATGCTGAACACAGTCAGCAAGCCTGCGGGCGGCGAGAAGCACAGCGACTTCGTCGGCTACGGCGGTGTCCGTCCACGCGTCGCTCTGGCCGACCCCGGGGACCCCGGCCCCCCAGACGAGTACCCGCTCCCCGACCTCGCCGCATCAGCCTCTCCGTCTCCCACCGCCTGGCGGCCGACGCAGCCCGCGGCTACGGAGCCGGATCAGGGCAGTCCCGCGGCCCCGGCCTCACACGCCACCGGTGAGGGCGACACGGCTCTGTGGCTTGGGCTCGGCATCGCGGCTGCGGTGCTGGTCGGAGTCGTCGTCACGATGCTGACGCGCCGGGCCCGGCACCGCCCGACCGGCATGGCGACGCCGCCTGCCGCGCCTGCCGCGCCTCCGTACCCCCACTTCAGGGCCCAAACCCCGTCCCATCCACCGCAGGCCCCGTATCAACCGCCCGGCGGCCCCGGGCAGTCGGTGTGAGCCGAGGTCAAGCACCAGTCCTGTCGAGAGTCAGTCACTCAACAAGGAGGTCCCTTGTCTTTCGAAGACCAGTGGGCAGCTGTGCGCGCTCAGGCGTTGACCGGGGCGGAGGCGTCCGACAACTCCCAGATGTCGCTGGCTTCCACCGGTTCGGGTGGAAGCAAACAAGGAGAATTGGTCTACGTGGAGTATCCGTGGACCGATGGAGCCAGGATTCTCGCCGAGTTGTACACCACCACGAACACATCGGTGACACAGGTGTCGGAGGAGCAGGGCAGGGGTTCGGAAGGAACCGCGGGGCTCGCCTCCGCTCTGGCCATGGATGCGGTCAGGAGCAGTTGGCAACACCGACTCAAAGCCGTTCGTGACGAATGCGAAAAACTCGAGCAGCCCATGCGACAGGCGGCCAAGGATCACGGGGAGAACAGCGCACGGATCAAGGCCGCCATCGCGGCTGAGCGCATGGCGGCCAAGCCGTTCGAGAAGGGCCAGTAGTCGTGATCAGTCTCGATCAGCTTCGGGACCTCAAGTTGTCTGAGCTCACCGAAGAGGCCCGCAGTTGGTCCGCCATCAGCAATCGCTCCTACGCGTCCCGGGACAGGGTCAGCGATGAGATAGCGCCCGGCCTCTCCACGACGCAGCTGGGCGGCGCCTCTTTCTGGGCCATCGTCGGGCTCGGTCGCCTCAGTAACAATTATCAGTACATTTACACCGAGTGCGGTTTGATCGCCGCTGCACTCACCGGGCTGGCGGAAGAATTAGCGCCACTTCAACGCAAGCTGCTGAATGCCTTGCAGGATGCGAAGCAGGCCGGGTTCGAGGTGTATGACGACGGATCCGTGCGCTACCCGGAGACGGACTCGGGTGACACGCAGGTACAGGGCGGTACCGCAGCAGGCAACAGTGACTTTACCGGCCAGGCCCTGGGAAATATCACCGTAATGACGAGCAGGAATCGAAACGCTGTCGTGGCCCAGGAAATCGCGGATACGATCGCAAGCGCGTTGTCACAGGCCACCGAGATCGATGAACAATACGCGAATGCTATCGGCCGCCTCAAGGCGGCCGAAGGGCTGGACGTCACAGAATCGACGTGGGCCGATGTCAGCGGCGACACGGCCGCCGTGCACGGTGCGGCTGACGATGTACTGAAGGACAACATCCCAACCGATCAGTCACCGGCTGAACGCAAGGATTGGTGGAACGGCCTCAGCAAGGAGGAGCAGACCGAGTATCTGGCTGTCTACCCGGAGGTCATCGGGAACCTCGACGGCATCCCGGCCGTGTCCCGGGACGAGGCCAACCGCCTGTACCTTCCGCAACTCATGGGCAAGCTCGAGTCCCAGGGGGACGAGGCGTCCCTGACCAAGCTGGACGGGCTGCGTGGGATCGACGAACAGCTGAGGGCCGGCAGCGAACCCCCCGTACTGCTCCTTGGCGTCGGCGAACAAGGCAACGGCCGAGCGATCGTGTCCTTCGGGGATCCCGACACCTCGAAGAACGTATCAGCTTATGTTCCGGGGCTGGGGACGAAACTCGACGGCGCCTTCGCGGACGGCACGGTGAAGCGAGCCAGAGATACGGCGGTCGGCGCACGGGAGATCGATCCCTCCAGTGCGTCGATCGTGTGGCTCGGTTATGACGCACCGCAGGGCGTGGATGTCGCGGGCACTGGTGACGCGGAAAGAGGCGCTCCCGCATACCAGACCTTCATGAGCAGTCTTGCCACAACCAATGAGAACGCCGATCTGCATCTCACCGCCATCGGGCATTCCTACGGTTCGCTAACCGTGGGCACGGCAAGCCAGCAGCCGGGCGGCATGCCGGATGTGGATGACTACGTCCTGCTGGGAAGTCCGGGAGTGGGCGTGGACCACGCCGAAGACCTGGGCGTGGGCAAGCAGCATGTCTTCGTCGGAGCGGCGGAGAACGACCTCGTGAGCAAGGCTCCGTCCAAGGGGTCGGTGGCCGGCGGAGTCATCGGCGGCGCCAGCGGGTTCGCCCTCGGAGGACCGGCCGGCGGTGTGGTCGGCGCCGGGGTGGGAGCGGATCTGGGCGATCTGGGTGACGACGACAACTGGTTCGGCAAGGACCCAGCCAGTGACGAGTTCGGAGCGACGCGCTTCCGGACCGAGGATGGCCCGAACGCTTTCACTCACTGGACATTCGAGGCGCATTCCAACTACTTCAACCCTGAAAAGGATCAGATGTCTGCCGACAGTATCGCCAACATCGTCGCAGGGAACCCGGGCGGCATCACTCCGGAGGCACGTCGTTGAAGGCACGTCTAGGCCTGATCATGATCCTTGTGGCGTTGACCGCCGGGTGCAGCATGTTTGGCGAAAAAGAGGGAGGTGAGACTGTTTCCATGGACATGCAGGAAGCAGCCGATCGAGCCGACAGCATTCTGTACGACACCATGAGCCATATCACTCCGGAAGTCATGTGGGCGCATGGGATCTCCACCGACCTGACCTGCTCAGTATCGAGAAGAGCGTCCGTGACGACGGTCATCTCTGCAGAGCGGAGAGGCAGCTTCCTGGGCGTCGTGGAACACTATTGGAAGACCGCAGGGTTCACCCATCGCGGTTCGAACAACAGTAAGACGACTCCCGCCACCTATTTTAGGACTCCGGATGATTTCCAGGTCCGAGTACTGTTCAGCAAGCAAGGACAGGCGCAATTCGAAGTGACGACTCCGTGCGTGGACAAGTCCGCGGTAGCACCACCGAAGCAACGGGAAGGTGCACCTGCGTACGACGGCTCGCAACCTCCCGCACCGAGTGAGCATTCCGACTTCTGGTCTGCCAGCACTCCGGTTCCCGGAACAACCTCCCGTTGAGGGAGAGCAGGAGGAGAAAAGGACGAGGGAGGCAGCGCTCCACGCGCTGTCTCCCTCGTCGCGTTTCGCCAGGGGGCGGGGTGGTCAGCCGCCCATCAGCATCCGGAAGCGTGCCGCGTTGCCTTTGTCCGTGTCATGGTAACCGACGACCGAGTCGTCGAGGAGCCGGGCGATGCGTCCCAGCTTCTGGCACATCTGGGCCATCTGCTCGTTGCTGTCCCGCTGGATCTCACCGTAGGCCGTCTTTGCCTCGCCCTCCCAGCTCTCGGCGACGGCCTTGACCCGGCGCATGAGGTCCTCGAGTTGGTCCGCGAGGCTCTTGGCGGTGCTACGCACATCGTTGGCGGCTTGGGTGACCGTGTCGTAATTGACCGCGGTACGGTCGGCACTGAAGCTCATGTTGGCTGTCTCCCTCGGAAATCGACGCGAAACTCAGGCAAGGTCCGTGATGCGGCTGGTGACCTGGTAGGAGTTGTCCACCTTCCGGATCTCGGCGATGCGCTCCTGCTCCTGGTCGGTGAAGCCGCCGACGCTCGCCCTCATCGCCTCTTCGAGGTCGACCAGGTCGTCCTGAAGCTTCCTGAGGTGCTGGTTGACACCCTGCTGAACGGTGTCGAACTCCTTGCCCGCAGCACCCTGCCAGCCGGCCTGGATCATGTCGACGACTCGGTTGAGTGACGTCACCCGCTCGCTTACCTGGCCGTGGAAGTCGCGGATGTCGTTTGCGAGCTTGGTTAGTTCGTGCGCACTGTGTGCAAGACTCATGCCTGCTTGCCCTCCTCGAAGTGCGACGGTGACCTTCACCACCGCCACGGGTCCGTCCGGACGCCGGTCCGGACCTTCCTGGCGGGCAAGACGTGCCGCGCTCCACGCGCCGCGTGACCGCAGCGTCGCGCCGCCCCCGTGCCGTACCGCGCATGGACACGCGCGTGGTACGCGGAGCCACTTTAGTCACTTGGTGTTGCCCTTCCAACTGCAAAGAGAGGCAGTGCAGTTCTCTCAGCCACCCCTCGTGCCCTCTCGGCATACGGCCGCTCAGACCGGGAGCCTCCCCCGGTCACGCCGCCGACGGCGCAGGTCGCGTAGGGCGACGGTTGTGCCGGTGATGACCGCGAGCAGTACGACGGTGAGGCCCAGGGCGTACGTGGCGTAGCGCTCGTCGCGCTCCCTGGGGGTCTCCGCGAGGGAGAACGGCGCCACGTCGGGGAGCGGGGCCTTGGCCGGGCCGGGGTCGGGGGCCGGGAAGGAGGGCGGGTCGGCGATGTCCGACTCCTGGACGGCGCGGACGGGGTCGACGACGCCCCAGCCGACGAAGTCGTCGTGACCGTTGGTGGAGCGTTCTGCCGTCTGTTCGATCTGGGTGACGATCTGGGCGCTGGTCCAGTGCGGGTGCTTCTCCTTGAGGAGCGCCGCCACTGCGGCTACGAACGGTGCGGAGAAGCTCGTGCCGTTGTCGGCGCACTGGCCGCCGGCGGGGACGGTCGAGACGATGTCGACGCCGGGGGCCGCGACGCCCACGAAGGTACCGGCCTGGGAGAAGGACGCCCGCTCGTTGTTGCGGTCGGAGGAGGCCACCGCGAGGACGCCGGCGAAGGCGGCGGGGTAGGTGTTCTTGGCGGTGCCGTCCAGGCCGTCGTTGCCCGCGGAGGCGACCACGACGACGTTCCGGTCGATCGCCTTGCGCACGGCGCGGGCGAGGGCGGACGTCCCGGAGAGGGGCTTGGTGGTGTCCTGGGAGATGTTGATGACGTCGGCGCCCCGGTCGACGGCGTACGTGATGGCCGCGGCCATGGTGTCCGAGTCGCCGCTGTTCTCGGCGTCGTTCTGACGGATGGGGATGACGGTGGCGTTCGGTGCCAGGCCGACGAAGCCCGTGCCCTTGCGGGGACGGGCCGCGATGATCCCCGCCACCTTGGTGCCGTGCCCCACCTGGTCGTTCGTCGGGTCGCCGCCCTTGCCCCCGGTGAGGTAGTCACGGCCGGCTGCCTTGTCGACGGCGGGCGCGAGCTGGGGGTTCTTGTCGTCGACGCCGGTGTCGATGACGGCCACGCGCACCCCTTTGCCCTTGCCCGTGCCCTGCCACAGTTGGTCGAGCAGCACGCGCTGCAACGACCACGGGGTGCCGGCGATCGGTTCGGCGGGGAAGGTGCATTCGCCGCTGCCGTCGAGCCGGAGGGCGGGAGCGGGCCGCGCCGTGCCCGAGCCGGTCAGGACCACGGCTGCCGCGATCAGTACGGACGCCTTCATCGGCAGCACTCGCGTGGTGCTCCTTGTCGGGCTTGTCGTCATATCCATAGGTCCATGGAAGGAGGCGGGTCACGAACCCTGGGGCTGACGTGCGCTGTTGGTGTCCAGGCGGGGGCCCTTCGCCAGCAGCTCCGACCAGGCGGCGGGGACCTTGGCGGGCCGCACGTTCTGGTAGCCGAGTTTGACCTGCGCCTCGCTGGGCTCGGGAGTGCCGTCCGGGCTCTTCTTCTTGCCGTCGGCGCCGATGTCCGACTTGCGGCTGTCGCTGTCGCCGTTGGCCTGGACGGCGTACCGGAGGCCGGTGTCCGTGATCAGGAAGAGCGCTCCCGCGGCGGACTCGGTGCCCTGGCTCTGGGTGTAGAGCAGACCGGTGCCCGGGGTGACGTACGTGCTGGTGCCGTCGGCGGTGGTCTCGGCCGGATAGTCGGTGGCCGCCCAGGTGCTGAGCGAGGTCGTGTTGCCGTCGCCCACGCGGCGCAGCACGCTGCACACGGTGTCGCGACCCGACACGGCGGTGACGTCGTTGACCTGCCGGGCCCGCTGCCGCGGCCAGTGGGCGGCCTGCCCGGCGAAGGGGGCGGGGTCGGCGGTGAAGTCCTGCACGCCCACCGTGCGGGCCTTGCCGTTCATGTTCAGCGGGCCCGTCTGGGGCGAGGAGATGAGCAGCCAGGCGGTGAACTCGCTGATGGGCTGCACCTTCCCGGGCAGGACGACGTAGTACTGGGTGCCTTCGCCGGTCTCGGTCCTGAGGACCATGCCGACCCTGTTCTCCCCGGCCGAGAGCTGTCCCGGCACGTGCGCCGGCGAGCCGATGCCGTCAGGCAGCCGCGGGAAGGCGACGGGGTCGCCCTGATGGAGGGTGGCCAGCCACTCCTTGGTGACGAGTTGTGGCTTGCGGGTGCCGACGAGAGCGGTCGTCAGTGTGCCGGTCTCGGCTCCGGTGACGGCGTACGCCGTTCCTCGGGCGTCGACCAGGTAACGCTCGCCGGTTCGGGTCCTGACGTAGAGCACGTCCCCGGCGGTGAGGCGGTGGGCGTCGTCCGTCTTGCGCTCGTCGCGCCGGGCCAGCACGAAGGTCGCCTGCTGGGTGGTCTCGCCCTTGCCGCCGGGCTGTTCGCACACGGCCCAGCGTTTTGCCCTGCCCGCCTCGTCGGACGACGGCAGCCGGTCGGGCGCGTAGGGGATGCCGAGGATGGGACCGCGCAGCGGCTTGCCCGAGTCCAGGATCTTGTCGCTGACTTGGATGACCTGGTAGTCCGCGTCGTTCATCAGAAGGCGTGCGGAGGCGAGGTTCAGCACCGGGTGGAGCCGCATCGTCCCGTCCGTCTTGAGGACGACGTACCGGGTGGTCGACTGCTTGCCGACGATGACACGGGTGCCGGGCTTGTCCCAGCCGGCCGGCGCGGTGGGCTGGAACATGCCCCAGGCGCCGAACACGGCCATGGCCACCGCGCCCGCGACCAGGCTGGGCACGACGGCCCGCAGCGGCTTGGGGGCGCCCTCTTCGGACCCGGACGGCGACGGCTGGAGGAACGCGGCGAGCGTGCGCCTCTTCGCAAACGTGTAGGCGTTGAGTTCGTCCCGCCGTGATGCCATGACTGCCTGTGTCTCCCCGTTGTCCCCACCCGCGGATGCCCGTCCCGCCCGGCGATGTCAGACCGGCCCCCTACTATGCATGGTGTCGGCGGGGACCGGTGGAGGGGGTAGGGTACCGGGGCCTTCCGGAGGTCCAAGTGCGCTGCGTGACGCAGTGAGTTATGAGCAAAACGGGGAGATGCAGTGATGGCTTCCGGTACGCGGTCGCGACCGCGTGGCCGACCGCGGGCCGACGACTCCCGGGCGCCCGGCCCAGGCTCCGCCGGCGGTGCTCCTGATCCGCGGGCCCGGGCGCAGTCGGCGGGCACGCTGCAGCCGCGCGCACGGCGGTCGCAGGGCGGCCCGTTCCGGCTGCAACGGCTCGTGCTGTGGGAACTGGCGGCGGCGGTCCTGGTCGTCGGGTGGGCGGCCGGCCCGGTGGGGCTGGTTCCCGCGGTGGTCGTGGCGGTGTTCCTGGTGCTGTCGGCGGTGGTGCGCCGCAGAGGCCGTTCGCTGCCCGAATGGCTGGCCACCGCACACGCGTTGAAGACGCGGCAGCGACGGGCCGCGGCCACACCGGTTCCGCCCGGTACGGAGCCGGCACTGGTCCCTGCCGTGGAGTGCGAGCCCAGCCTGCGGACGTACGCGTGCGGGGTGCGGGACAGGCGCCTCGTCGGAATCATCGGGGACGGCACGTTCGTGACCGCGGTGATCCAGGTGGAGGCCGACGCGAGCGCGCTGCGCGCCGAGCGGACCCGGCAGCCGCTGCCGTTGGCTCTGGTACGGGACGCCCTGGAGGTGGACGGCATCCGGCTGGAGTCGGCGCAGATCGTGCAGCACACCCAGCCGGCCCCCGCACTGCATCTGCCGCGGCAGTCGGTGACGGTGGCCAACTACCAGCCGCTCCAGGAGCGGACGGGTGCCCCGGCGGTGCGGATCACCTGGATCGCGCTCAAGCTGGATCCCGAGCTGTGCGCGGAAGCCGTGGCCGCGCGCGGCGGCGGACTGGCCGGAGCCCAGAAGTGCGTGGTGCGCGCCGCGGACCACCTCGCCAGCCGGCTGACCGGGGCGGGGTTCCGTGCGACCGTGCTCGACGAGGAGGAACTGATCGCCGCGCTCGCCACCTCGGCCTGCGCGAATCCGCTGGTGACGGCCGAGGCCGGGCGCACGGAGGCACGCGAGCGGCGGACGCAGGAGTCGGGGCGCAGTTGGCGGTGCGACAACCGCAGACACACGACGTACTGGATCCGGCGCTGGCCTCAACTGGGCGGGGAGCACGGCGCGTCGCTGCCCCAGTTCCTCGCCCGGGTCACGGCGATACCCGCCCTCGCCACCACCTTCAGCCTCACCCTCGCGCGCGGCGAACGGCAGGAGGTCTCGTTGTGCGGGCATCTGCGGGTGACCGGCCGCAGCGACGACGAACTGGTCGCGGCGCGGCACGCGCTGGAGGGTGCGGCGCGGCAGGCCGGCGCCGGACTCAGCAGACTCGACCGGGAGCAACTTCCCGGCATGCTGGCCACGTTGCCGCTGGGAGGTGCGCGGTGACATTCCCCGCGACAGCGCGGCCGGAGGCCGACGCCCAGGCGGCCCCGGACGGCGCCGGACCGTCCACCGCCCGCTCGGTGGGCGAGCGACTGCGGCACGGCTTCGGGCTGCTCGGCCCCCGGCACGGGCGTCACGCCGTGCCCGCGCCGCAACTGGACGCCCTCGCCCTGCCCATCGGGGACGACGGCGTGGTCGCCGGGGTGGACACGGAGGGGCAGCCGGCCGTCCTGGGTATCAACCGTCCCACGCCCTACGACGTCGTGCTCATCGGCGGCCTGTGGACGGCGCAGGTGCTCGCGCTGCGCACCGCGGCGACGGGGGCGCGGGTCGCCGTGGAGACCGGCCGGCCGCAGGCATGGATGCAGATGGTCCACGCCATGGGCGGCGGGCAGAACGGGCTCGCCGTGTACGAGGTGGGCCGTGTGCCGCCCCAGGGCGCCTCGGCCGGAACGCCGGTGCTGGTGGTGCGGGACTGCGGCATGCGTCCGCCGCGCGGACGGGTGGGTTCCGGCCCGTGGCAGTCGATGCTCACGCTGCTGCCGTACCTCAGCCCGGTCGCCCCCCGGCTGCTGCGGCAGGCGCGGCTCGCGGGGGTCCAGCGCGTCTCGCCGGACGAGGCGTCGGAGCTGGGGCGCACCATGGGACTGACCCGCGCCGAGCGGGAATCGCTGCCGACGCTGCCCGACGGCGTCACACTCTGGTGCGCCGACCATGACCGGCAGTACGTGATGACCCAGCCCACCGATGCCGAGATCGGATTGTTGGGTACGCCACGTCGGATGGACTGAACTGTCCTTCCCTGACCCTTTTGTTCGCCGTTGGTGCGGTGGGGTCGTTCCTGACTCCGCCGCTTCCTGGGCGCGTTGGGACCGTGTGGGCGTGCGCCGGGGGACGGGCGGCCCTGCCGGGACGCCGCTCGCGGTGATTAGGCTGGGAGTGGACGCGATGCCAGTACCCGTGGACCAGGCATCGGCGGTCCGGGGGGAGCCGGTGGGATCGGACTGCCTCGAACGACTACGGACGACTCGGAACGACATGACATGGTCGCCCCGGCAGCATGAGCGTGCCCGACCACACCAGGAGGAACTGTGAGCAGCGATCGGGACGGGAACCGCGGGGGCTGGGCCACACCCGGCGATGACCAGCCCGACGCGGAATCGGCCATCGAGACGACCGGCGAGTTCACCATCGACTACGCGCCACCTGCCTGGTACACGCAGAACGCCCACGGCGCTTCGGGTGAGCAGGAACCCTTCGACGGCGCGGGCCAGGCAGGCGGGGGCGCCGCATTCGGCGCTCCTGCTGCCCCCGCCGCTTCCGCCGCTCCCGGTGTGCCGGAGGGGCTGGTTCCGTCCGCGGATCCGGGCGGTGCGGGCGGTTCGGTCGCTTCCGGCCCGGCACCGTTCACACCTGCCGCGCCGGCCACGCCTGCCGCTCCTCCGCCTCCCTTCCCGCCGCCGACCGGGGAAGCGGTTCCCGGAGTACCGGCGCCCTTCACGCCTCCTCCCCCGGCGCCCGCCCCCGGGGGGCCGTCCTTCGCGCCCCCGGCCCCTCGGCCGAGTGCCCCCTTGGCACAACCCGCGGCAGACCCGGTCGCCGTACCCGGGCTGCCGGCAGGAAGCGAGTTCGAACCGCACACACAGCCGCCGCGGCCCGCACCGCAGGAGGAACAGCGGGCAGGCAGTGCGGATCTCGGAGCCGCTGACCTCGAGAGCGGCGCCACCATGCGGTTCTCCGCCGCCTCCTTGAAGCAGGAGATCACGGCACGAGCCGCCGCGGGCGAGGAGGACGGTCCGGAAACGGCGCGCGCACCCGGTGCCACCGACTCGCCCGAGACCGCTTCCGCACGCGCCTCCGCCTCCCCTCTCGTATCCCCATCCGCATCCGCATCCGCATCCGCGGCAGATGACGCGCCCGCCTCGGACGGCGAGTCCGCGGACGGCGGCTCCCACCACGGCGGATCGAAGGACGGCGGGGCGCAGGGCGGCGAGCCCGGGCCCGACGCCGTGGCCGACGCTGACGAGGCGGACGACGCGAGTACGGCGTCGGATGCCGACTCCGCCGCGGACCCGGCCGGAACGGGATCGCCGGACGCCGCACCGGCCGTCGTCCCCGACGCACCGGACGCGGACAGCGACACCCCGGTCGAGACGCCGGCGGATTCCACGGCTCCGGACACTGGGTCCGGCACCGGCACCCCTCCCGCCGTCACGGCAGACGACGGACAGGACGCCGCCGCACCGCAGGACGCCGTCCCCGCGGACGCGTCGCCCCTCGCGGAACCTCAGGACGCCGTGCCTCAGGACGCCGTGCCTCCGGCCGGGCCGGCCGCCCCGCAGAGCACCCCCGGTGCCTGGCCTCCGCCGCCCGCGCCGCAGGGCCCGGTGCCCCCGCTCCCCCCGTCCTACCAGCCGGCCGCCCCGCCGCCCGCGCCCCAGTGGCCCGCGCAGCCGCAGCCCGGGGCCGTGCCCGCGCAGCCGCAGCCGCCCTTCCAGCCCCAGGCTCCGCGGCCGGAGGAGGCCGCCGGTTCGCAGCATCCCGGGTACGGCTTCCCGCAGCCCGGGCCTCAGCAGGCTGCCGCCCAGCAACCGCCGGGCGCCGCCCCGGCCGGGTACGGCTTCCCGCCCGCTCCGGGGGTGCCCGGCGCCCCCGTCCCGCCGGCCGCGCCGACCGGGTACGGATTCCCGCCCGACCAGCCCTCCGCACCGAGCGCGCCTACCGCACCTGTCCCTCCTGGCCAGCCCGGCCTGCCCGGCGGTTACGGCTTCCCGCAGCCGCCCGTGCAGCCGGACGGTGCGCAGCCCCCGGCGGCGGCGCCCGCACCCGGTGCTCCGCAGCCGCCCGTCGACCCCCGCACCGGGGCCGGCTGGCCGCAGCCCATACAGCATGACCAGCGGCAGCCGACCAACCCCGGGGTCGCGCCGCTGGGGTACACGGCGGCCGTCGAGCTGTCGTCCGACCGGCTGCTCAACAACAAGAAGCAGAAGGCACGCAGCGGGCGGCCGGCGGCGGCCGGGGGGCGGTTCCGGATCGGGGCGAAGAAGGAGGAGGCCGAGCGGCAGCGGAAGCTGGAGCTGATCCGTACGCCGGTGCTGTCCTGCTACCGGATCGCGGTGATCAGCCTCAAGGGCGGTGTCGGCAAGACGACCACCACCACCGCCCTGGGCTCCACGCTCGCCACGGAGCGGCAGGACAAGATCCTCGCCATCGACGCCAACCCGGACGCGGGCACGCTCGGCCGCCGGGTGCGGCGGGAGACCGGGGCCACCATCCGCGACCTGGTCCAGGCGATCCCGTACCTCAACTCCTACATGGACATCCGGCGGTTCACGTCGCAGGCGCCGTCCGGTCTGGAGATCATCGCCAACGACGTCGACCCGGCCGTGTCGACGACGTTCAACGACGAGGACTACCGGCGCGCGATCGACGTGCTCGGCAACCAGTACCCGGTCATCCTGACCGACTCCGGTACGGGTCTGCTCTACAGCGCCATGCGGGGTGTGCTGGACCTCGCCGACCAGCTCATCATCATCTCCACGCCGTCGGTCGACGGTGCCAGCAGCGCCAGTACGACGCTGGACTGGCTCTCCGCGCACGGGTACGCCGATCTGGTCGCGCGGTCCCTCACCGTGATCTCGGGAGTGCGCGAGACCGGAAAGATGATCAAGGTGGAGGACATCGTCTCCCACTTCGAGACGCGCTGCCGGGGTGTCGTGGTCGTGCCGTTCGACGAGCACCTGGCGGCCGGTGCCGAGGTCGACCTCGACATGATGCGGCCGAAGGTGCGGGAGGCGTACTTCAACCTCGCGGCGATGGTCGCCGAGGACTTCGTCCGGCACCAGCAGGCGCACGGACTGTGGACGTCCGACGGGAATCCGCCCCCGGTGGCGGCCCCGCCGATGCCCGGTCAGCCGCTGCCGCCGTACCAGCCGATGCCCGGTCAGCCGCTGCCGCCGTACCAGCCGATGCCGGGGCAGCCCATGCCCGGCCAGCCCGTGCCCGGGCAGCCGTACCCCGGGCAGCCCCAGCCTGGTCAGCCGCCGGCCGGTCAGCCGTACCCGGGGCAGCCAGGTCCCGGCCAGCCCTACCCCGGGCAGCCCTACCCCGGGCAGCCGGGGCAGTTCGCGCCCCCGCCGCAGCCCGGACAGCCCGGACAGCCCGGACAGGTTTACGGGCAGCAGGCCGGCCCCGTACCCGTGCCCGGGGCTCAGCCCATGCCCGGCCAGCCCTACCCGCAGCCGGGCGCCGGCCCCCAGCCGGGACACTTCGGCCAGCCCGGCCAGCCGGGGCAGCCCGGTCAGTTCCCGCCGCCCCAGCCCCCGGCCCAGCCCGGCCGGCCCTATCCCCCGCAGCCCCCGCCGGGTTACCCCCCGGCCGGGCCGCCGCAGGCCGCGCAGGCCCCGCAGGACGGCCAGGCTCCGCCGCCTCCCCCGCCCGCGCAGCAGCAGTAGGCAGCCGCACTCGCAGACGCGAAGGCCCGTTCCGTCTCCCGACGGGGCGGGCCTTCGCGCATGCGCAGGCAGAAGCGGCGGAAATCGGCCGCCACGCTCTCACCAGCGAGGCGTCAGTGGTCTCCACCAATGAGGGACACGGAGCGGCGCATTTGTTGTTTCCGCAGGCCACATGGGGTTTGACATACCGTTGACGCGCGCAGACTGCCGCTGATAGACACACATTTCATTCCGTCGGCGTCTCCCGATCAAGCTCGTTCCAGCACCTTTACAGCTCGTTCCAGCCTGTTCACTTCCGTTCAAGCCCGCCTCGCGCGGGGGCGCACCGCGTCCCGCGCGGGCGACGACGCGAGGTCACCGAGCCATGAACACACACGATCAGCACGGCAGTGGACGTAACGGCCCCCGACCGGGGAGAACACGGTTCCTCGCCGCCGCGGGCGCCGCCGCGCTCCTCCTCGCGTCCGGGCTCGCCGCCCCCTCCGCGTCGGCCGCCCAGCCGGCCCGCGCCGCCCAAGGCGCACAAGCCGCCCGAGCCGCGCAGGCTGACCAGGTCGCGCAGGACAACCAGGGCGACCAGAGCAAGAAGGTGCTCACCGTCGCCGTCGCGCAGAGCGTCGACTCGCTCAGCCCGTTCCTGGCGGTCCGGCTGCTCAGCACGAGCATCCACCGGCTGATGTACGAGTACCTGACGAACTACGACCCCAAGGACAACCACGTCATCCCGGGGCTGGCCACCAAGTGGCAGTCGTCGCCGGACAAGCTGACCTGGACGTACACGATCCGCACCGACTCGAAGTGGTCGGACGGGCAGCAGGCCACCGCCGAGGACGCGGCGTGGACGTTCAACAAGATGATGACCGACGAGGGCGCCGCCACCGCCAACGGGAGCTTCGTCGGCAACTTCGCCGAGGTGACCGCGCCCAGCCCCACCCAGCTGGTGATCCGGCTGAAGAAGCCGCAGGCCACGATGACCGCGCTCGACGTGCCGATCGTGCCCAAGCATGTCTGGGAGAAGGTCAAGGACTTCTCGAAGTTCAACAACGACAAGACCTTCCCGATCGTCGGGAACGGTCCTTTCGTGCTCACGGACTACAAGCCGGACAGCTATGTGCGGCTGAAGGCCAACCAGGACTTCTGGCGGGGCGCCCCGAAGTTCGACGAACTGGTGTTCCGTTACTACAAGGACCAGGACGCCGCCGTCGCCGCGCTGCGCAAGGGCGAGGTGTCGTTCGTCGCCGGTTCGCCCTCGCTGACGCCCGCCCAGGCCGCCTCCCTCAAGGGCGACAAGGACATCCACGTCAACGACGCCCCCGGGCGCCGTTTCTACGCCCTGGCCACCAACCCGGGCGCGCAGGCCAAGAACGGCACCAGGATCGGTGACGGCGACCCGTCGCTGCGTGACGAGCGGGTGCGGCACGCGCTGTTCATGGCGGTGGACCGCAAGACGATCGTCGACAAGGTGTTCCAGGGCCACGCCGTGGAGGGGCAGGGCTACGTCCCGCCGCGCTTCACGCAGTACTTCTACAAGCCGACGGCCGCTCAGGAGCTGAAGTACGACCCGGCCGAGGCGGGGCAGCTCCTCGACCAGGCCGGGTACAGGAAGAACGCCGGCGGCAAGCGCGTGGGCAAGGACGGCAAGCCGCTGAACTACCGCGTCCTGTGCCACGCCACCGATCCGAACGACAAGGCGGTCGGCAAGTACCTCCAGGAGTGGTGGGGCAAGCTCGGCATCGGGATCACCCTCGACTGCCTGGACAACGTGACCGACCCGTGGCTGGCCGGCAAGTACGACCTGGCCTTCGACGGCTGGTCCGTCAACCCCGACCCGGACTTCGTGCTCTCCATCCACACCTGCGCCGCCCGCCCGCAGACCCCGAAGGACACCGGCGCCACCGACAACTTCATCTGCGACAAGACGTACGACGACCTGTACGCCCAGCAGCTCGCCGAGTACGACCCCGCCAAACGGGCGGACATCGTCAAGCGGATGGAGTCGCGGCTGTACGACCTGGGGTACATGAACGTCATGGCCTATCCGAACGCGGTCGAGGCCTACCGCACGGACCAGATCAAGTCGATCACCACCATGCCGTCCGCGGCGGGCAACATCTACGGGCAGGACGGCTACTGGAGCTGGTGGTCGGCCGTTCCCGCGGACTCCGGTGACTCCTCCGGCGGTTCGTCCTCGACCGGTGTCGTGATCGGGATCGTCGTGGGCGTCGTCGTCCTCGGCGGCCTCGCGGTGCTCTTCGCCGTGCGCCGCCGCGCGACGGCCGAAGACCGTGAATAGGACGGCGACGACCGTGTCCCCGCGTACAGGTGCAGGTGCTCATGACCACTGAAGCGACATCCT
>NZ_JBHJUW010000128.1:0-26226 GCF_042268205.1 Streptomyces sp. NPDC056160 | reverse complement strand
GGCCGGAACCATGAAGTTCCGGCCACCCCGGCGGCACGTTTCTGCTGGGCCCGGCGGTTCCGTCGGAGCCGGTGGGACTCAGGCGTCCTCGTGGGAGGCGACGGCGCGGCGCGCGTCCGCGTCCAGGACTCCCCAGCTGATCAGCTGCTCGGTGAGGACCGAGGGCGACTGGTCGTAGATCACGGCGAGGGTGCGCAGGTCGTCCTGGCGGATCGAGAGCACCTTGCCGTTGTAGTCACCGCGCTGGGACTGGATGGTCGCCGCGTACCGCTGCAGCGGGCCCGCCTTCTCGGCCGGCACCGTGGCCAGCCGCTCCAGGTCCAGGACCAGCTTCGGCGGGGGCTCGGCGGCACCGCCGGGGGTGGTGCCCGGCAGCAGCTCCTGCACCGGGACCCCGTAGAAATCCGCCAGCTCGGCGAGGCGCTGCACGGTCACGGCACGGTCGCCGCGCTCGTACGAACCGACCACGACCGCTTTCCAGCGGCCCTGGCTCTTCTCCTCGACACCGTGGAGGGAAAGGCCCTGCTGGGTGCGGATGGCCCGGAGCTTGGCCCCGAGCTGTTTGGCGTATTCGCTGGACATATGGCTCCCCGGACACTGTGTCGACGCGGCCTGGCTCGGCTGCCACGCCGGGCGGCTGGTAACTCACTGTGAGGTTACGCAGCGTTACTCTGCCGCGTCAAGCCGAATGGTCCACACCGCCCCTTCCGTGCTAACGCCGGTCCATTGCGCCGAACGGGTGACCCGAAGGTGGCCGGGGGTGGTCGGTGCGGTCCCCGGCACCTGCTACCGTGGATGGCGCAATTCCGACGTCCTTTAAGGTCCGTCCCGTGAGGCGGAGAAGGAGGTCCGTTTCGTATGGACAAGCAGGACACACACGCCGGTCCGCAGGCGCCCGATGCACGGCCCGTTCTCGAAGGCCCCGACATCGCCCGCGTACTGACCCGCATCGCCCATGAGATCGTCGAGCGCGCCAAGGGCGCCGACGACGTGGTGCTCCTCGGCATTCCGACCCGCGGCGTCTTCCTCGCCCAGCGGCTCGCCGCCAAGCTCGAAGAGATCACCGAGCGCAAGGTCCCGGTCGGCTCGCTCGACATCACCATGTACCGCGACGACCTGCGCATGCACCCGCCGCGCGCACTGGCCCGCACGGAGATCCCCGGTGACGGCATCGACGGCCGCCTCGTCGTCCTCGTCGACGACGTCCTCTTCTCGGGCCGTACCATCCGCGCCGCCCTCGACGCGCTGAACGACATCGGGCGCCCCCGCGCGGTGCAGCTCGCCGTCCTCGTCGACCGCGGCCACCGCGAACTGCCCATCCGCGCCGACTACGTCGGCAAGAACCTCCCCACGTCGCTGCGGGAGACGGTCAAGGTCCAGCTCGCCGAGGAGGACGGTCGCGACACCGTGCTGCTCGGTGCCAAGCCGGCCGCCCCGGGCGAGCCGCAGCCGTAGCCCACGCGCGCGTACGTACCGCCCGCCCGCCGTACGTCCCGCGCGGGTGCCCCCGCGCACCCTCGTGCCCGGCTGTGCTCTCCGGGGGCCGAAGACCCCCGTGCCCCCATAGAACTGCCTTACGGAGCCTGACAGATGCAGCGTCATCTCATCTCGGCCGCCGACCTCACCCGCGACGACGCCGTCCTGATCCTCGACACCGCCGAGGAGATGGCCCGGGTCGCCGACCGGCCGATCAAAAAGCTGCCGACCCTGCGCGGCCGCACGGTGGTGAACCTCTTCTTCGAGGACTCCACCCGCACCCGGATCTCCTTCGAGGCCGCCGAGAAGCGCCTCTCCGCCGACGTCATCAACTTCACAGCCAAGGGATCGAGCGTCTCCAAGGGCGAGTCCCTGAAGGACACCGCCCAGACGCTGGAGGCCATGGGCGTCGACGCCGTGGTCATCCGGCACGGCGCCTCCGGGGCCCCCTACCGCCTGGCCAACTCCGGCTGGATCGACGCCGCCGTCATCAACGCGGGCGACGGCACCCACCAGCACCCCACCCAGGCCCTGCTCGACGCGTTCACCATGCGCCGCCGCCTCCTCGGCCGGGACACGGGCCTCGGCCAGGACCTGTCCGGCAGGCGCGTCACGATCGTCGGCGACGTGCTGCACAGCCGGGTCGCCCGCTCCAACGTCGACCTCCTGCACACCCTCGGCGCCGAGGTCACCCTCGTGGCCCCGCCCACCCTGGTGCCGGTCGGCGTCGAGACCTGGCCGTGCGAGGTGTCGTACGACCTCGACACCACGCTGGCGAAATCCGACGCCGTGATGATGCTCCGCGTCCAGCGCGAGCGCATGAACGCCGCCTTCTTCCCCACCGAGCGCGAGTACTCGAGGCGCTACGGCCTCGACGGCGACCGCATGGCGAAGATGCCCGAGCACGCCCTCGTGATGCACCCCGGCCCGATGGTCCGCGGCATGGAGATCACCGCCGAGGTCGCCGACTCCCCGCGCTGCACGGTCGTCGAGCAGGTCGCCAACGGCGTCTCCATCCGGATGGCCGTCCTGTACCTGCTGCTCGGAGGCAACGAGCCCGCCGTCACCCACACCCGCACCAACGAGGAGAAGTAAGACAGCATGAGCAAGATCCTGATCCGTGGTGCGAAGGTGCTCGGCGGCGAGCCGCAGGACGTCCTGATCGACGGCGAGGTCATCGAGGCGGTCGGCACCGGCCTGTCCGCCGAGGTCGCCGAGGTCGTCGAGGCCGGCGGCAAGGTGCTCCTGCCGGGCCTGGTCGACCTCCACACCCACCTGCGCGAGCCGGGCCGCGAGGACTCCGAGACCGTCCTCACCGGCACCCGCGCCGCCGCGAGCGGCGGCTACACCGCCGTGTTCGCCATGGCCAACACCTTCCCCGTCGCGGACACCGCCGGCGTGGTCGAGCAGGTGTGGCGGCTCGGCCGCGAGCACGGCTACTGTGACGTGCAGCCCATCGGCGCCGTCACCGTCGGCCTGGAGGGCAGGAAGCTCGCCGAGCTGGGCGCCATGCACGAGTCGGCCGCCGGCGTCACCGTCTTCTCCGACGACGGCAAGTGTGTCGACGACGCGGTGATCATGCGCCGGGCCCTGGAGTACGTGAAGGCCTTCGGCGGAGTCGTCGCCCAGCACGCGCAGGAGCCCCGCCTCACCGAGGGCGCCCAGATGAACGAGGGCGTCGTCTCCGCGGAGCTGGGCCTGGGCGGCTGGCCGGCCGTCGCCGAGGAGTCGGTCATCGCCCGCGACGTGCTGCTCGCCGAGCACGTCGGCTCCCGCGTCCACATCTGCCACCTGTCGACCGCCGGCAGCGTCGAGATCGTCCGCTGGGCCAAGTCCCGCGGCATCCAGGTCACCGCTGAGGTCACCCCGCACCACCTCCTCCTCACCGACGAACTGGTGCGGACGTACAACCCGGTCTACAAGGTCAACCCGCCGCTGCGCACCGAGCACGACGTGCTGGCACTGCGCGAGGCGCTCGCCGACGGCACGATCGACATCGTCGCCACCGACCACGCCCCGCACCCGCACGAGGACAAGGACTGCGAGTGGGCCGCCGCCGCCATGGGCATGGTCGGCCTGGAGACGGCCCTGTCGGTGGTTCAGGAGACCATGGTCGACACCGGTCTGCTGAGCTGGGCGGGCGTCGCCGACCGCATGTCGATCACGCCGGCCCGGATCGGGCGGGCCGCCGGCCACGGCCGTCCCGTCTCGCCAGGCGAGCCCGCCAACCTCACCCTCGTCGACACGGAATACCGTGGGCAGGTGGACCCCGCGGGCTTCGCCTCGCGCAGCCGCAACACCCCCTACGAGGGACGCGAGCTGCCGGGCCGTGTCACCCACACGTGGCTCCGGGGCAAGGCCACGCTCGTCGACGGGAAGCTCACGTGACACCTGCAACACTGCTCTCAGCCGGGCTCACCACCCACCTTGCCGCCGGGGAGAAGTCGGCGACGGTCACCGACTGGGGCGGACGGATCGGCTGGCTGATCGGCCTCGCCCTCTTCGTCGCCCTCGTCTACTGGCTGATGCGCGAGGGGTGGAAGTGGCGCGGCACGCTCCAGAGCGACCTGCCGGAGCTGCCCGCCGCGCCGCGGGAGCCCGGCCCGGCGAAACTGACGATGACGGGCCGCTACCACGGCTCCACCACGGCCGGTCAGTGGCTCGACCGCATCGTGGCGCACGGCCTGGGCACCCGCAGCCGGGTCGAGCTGACCCTGACCGACGCGGGACTGGACGTCGTACGCCCCGGCGCGAGCGACTTCTTCGTCCCGGTGGCGCAGCTGCGCGGAGCCCGGCTCGACAAGGGCATCGCAGGCAAGGTCCTCACCGAGGGCGGCCTGCTGGTGGTGACCTGGGAACACGGCGGCAAGCTGCTCGACTCGGGGTTCCGCTCCGACCGAGCGGCCGAGCACACCGAGTGGGTCGCCGCCCTCGGCTCCATGACCGAAACGAAGCTCGAAACGAACACCACGGAAGGCGTCGAACGATGACCACCTCCATCCAGGGGAACGCCTCGCGCAGGCAGAGGGCGCTTCCCGCCGTACTCGTCCTGGAGGACGGCCGGGTCTTCCGGGGCCGCGCCTACGGAGCCGTGGGGGAGACGTTCGGCGAGGCCGTGTTCTCCACCGGCATGACCGGCTACCAGGAGACCCTCACCGACCCGTCGTACCACCGCCAGGTCGTCGTCATGACCGCCCCGCACGTCGGCAACACCGGCGTCAACGACGAGGACCCCGAGTCGCAGCGCATCTGGGTGGCCGGCTACGTCGTCCGCGACCCCGCGCGCGTGCCCTCCAACTGGCGCTCCCGCCGCTCCCTCGACGAGGAGCTGGCCGCCCAGGGCGTCGTCGGTATCAGCGGCATCGACACCCGCGCCCTCACCCGCCACCTGCGCGAGCGCGGCGCCATGCGCGTCGGCATCTTCAGCGGCGACGCCGTCCGGGACGAGGCCGCGCTGCTGGCCCGCGTCCAGGAGGCCCCCGAGATGGTCGGCGCGGACCTGTCCGCGGAGGTCGCCACCAAGGAGGCGTACGTCGTCCCCGCGATCGGCGAGAAGAAGTTCACCGTCGCCGCCGTCGACCTCGGCATCAAGGGCATGACCCCGCACCGCATGGCCGAGCGCGGCATCGAGGTCCACGTGCTGCCCGCCACGGCCACCCTGGAGGACGTGTACGCGGTCCAGCCGGACGGCGTGTTCTTCTCCAACGGCCCCGGCGACCCGGCCACCGCCGACCACCCGGTCTCCGTGATGCGCGGGGTCCTGGAGCGCGGCACGCCGCTGTTCGGCATCTGCTTCGGCAACCAGATCCTCGGCCGCGCGCTCGGCTTCGGCACCTACAAGCTGAAGTACGGCCACCGCGGCATCAACCAGCCGGTGCAGGACCGTACGACCGGCAAGGTCGAGGTCACCGCGCACAACCACGGCTTCGCCGTGGACGCCCCGACGGACAAGGTCTCCGAGACCCCCTTCGGCCGCGCCGAGGTCTCCCACGTCTGCCTGAACGACAACGTGGTGGAGGGCCTCCAGCTCCTCGACAAGCCGGCCTTCAGCGTCCAGTACCACCCCGAAGCGGCGGCCGGCCCGCACGACGCCGCCTACCTGTTCGACCGCTTCACCTCTTTGATGAGCACAGTCCTGATGGAGGGCCAGCGTGCCTAAGCGCACCGATATCCAGTCCGTCCTGGTCATCGGCTCCGGCCCGATCGTCATCGGCCAGGCCGCCGAGTTCGACTACTCCGGCACCCAGGCGTGCCGCGTCCTGAAGGCCGAGGGCCTCAGGGTCGTCCTCGTGAACTCCAACCCGGCGACGATCATGACCGACCCGGAGATCGCCGACGCCACCTACGTCGAACCGATCACCCCCGAGTTCGTCGAGAAGATCATCGCCAAGGAGCGCCCTGACGCCCTGCTGCCCACCCTGGGCGGCCAGACGGCCCTGAACACCGCCATCTCGCTGCACGAGAACGGCGTCCTGGCCGAGTACGGCGTCGAGCTGATCGGCGCCAACGTCGAGGCCATCCACAAGGGCGAGGACCGCGACCAGTTCAAGGAGGTCGTGGCGGAGGTCCGCCGCAAGACCGGGCACGGCGAGTCCGCCCGATCGGTCATCTGCCACACCATGGACGACGTCCTCGCCGGCGTCGACGAGCTGGGCGGCTACCCGGTCGTCGTCCGCCCCTCCTTCACCATGGGCGGTGCCGGTTCGGGCTTCGCCCACGACGAGGAGGAGCTGCGCCGCATCGCGGGCACCGGCCTCACGCTCTCCCCGACCACCGAGGTCCTCCTGGAGGAGTCCATCCTCGGCTGGAAGGAGTACGAGCTGGAGCTGATGCGCGACAAGAGCGACAACGTCGTGGTCGTCTGCTCCATCGAGAACTTCGACCCGATGGGCGTGCACACCGGCGACTCGATCACCGTCGCCCCGGCGATGACGCTGACCGACCGCGAGTACCAGGTGCTGCGCGACATGGGCATCGCCATCATCCGCGAGGTCGGCGTCGACACCGGCGGCTGCAACATCCAGTTCGCCGTCAACCCCGAGGACGGCCGGGTCATCGTCATCGAGATGAACCCCCGCGTCTCCCGCTCCTCGGCGCTCGCCTCCAAGGCGACCGGCTTCCCGATCGCCAAGATCGCCGCCAAGCTCGCCGTCGGCTACACCCTCGACGAGATCCCCAACGACATCACGCAGGAGACCCCGGCCTCCTTCGAGCCGACCCTCGACTACGTGGTCGTCAAGGCCCCGCGGTTCGCCTTCGAGAAGTTCCCGAGCGCGGACTCCACCCTCACCACCACCATGAAGTCGGTCGGCGAGGCCATGGCCATCGGCCGCAACTTCACCGAGGCCTTCCAGAAGGCGCTGCGCTCCCTGGAGAAGAAGGGCAGCCAGTTCACCTTCACCGGCGAGACGGGTGACAAGCAGGCGCTCCTGGAGCGGGCCGTCCGACCCACCGACGGCCGGATCAACACGGTCATGCAGGCCATCCGCGCGGGCGCCACGCCGGAGGAGGTCTTCGAGTACACCAAGATCGACCCCTGGTTCGTCGACCAGCTCTTCCTGATCAAGGAGACCGCCGACGAGCTGGCCGAGGCCCCCGAGCTGACCGCCGACCTGCTCGCCGAGGCCAAGCGGCACGGCTTCTCCGACCAGCAGATCGCCGAGATCCGCGGCCTGCGCGAGGACGTCGTCCGCGAGGTCCGCCACGCGCTCGGCATCCGCCCGGTCTACAAGACGGTCGACACCTGTGCCGCCGAGTTCGCCGCGCGGACCCCGTACTTCTACTCGTCCTACGACGAGGAGACCGAGGTCGCCCCGCGCGAGAAGCCCGCGGTGATCATCCTGGGCTCCGGCCCCAACCGCATCGGCCAGGGCATCGAGTTCGACTACTCCTGCGTCCACGCCTCCTTCGCGCTGAGCGACGCCGGGTACGAGACCGTGATGGTCAACTGCAACCCGGAGACCGTCTCCACCGACTACGACACCTCCGACCGGCTGTACTTCGAGCCGCTCACCCTGGAGGACGTCCTGGAGATCGTCCACGCCGAGCAGCAGGCCGGACCGGTCGCCGGCGTCGTCGTCCAGCTCGGCGGCCAGACCCCCCTCGGCCTCTCCCAGGCGCTCAAGGACAACGGCGTGCCGATCGTCGGCACCTCGCCCGAGGCGATCCACGCGGCCGAGGACCGCGGCGCCTTCGGCCAGGTCCTCGCGGAGGCCGGCCTGCCCGCTCCCAAGCACGGCACCGCCACCACGTTCGCCCAGGCCAAGACCATCGCCGACGAGATCGGCTACCCGGTCCTCGTCCGCCCCTCCTACGTCCTGGGCGGACGCGGCATGGAGATCGTCTACGACGAGGCCCGCCTGGAGGCCTACATCGCCGAGTCGACCGAGATCAGCCCCTCCCGGCCGGTCCTCGTCGACCGCTTCCTCGACGACGCCATAGAGATCGACGTCGACGCCCTCTACGACGGCGAGGAGCTGTACCTGGGCGGCGTCATGGAGCACATCGAGGAGGCCGGCATCCACTCCGGCGACTCGGCGTGCGCCCTGCCCCCGATCACGCTGGGCGGCTTCGACATCAAGCGGCTGCGCGCCTCCACCGAGGCCATCGCCAAGGGCGTCGGCGTCCGCGGCCTGATCAACATCCAGTTCGCGCTGGCCGGCGACATCCTCTACGTCCTGGAGGCCAACCCGCGCGCCTCCCGCACCGTCCCCTTCACCTCGAAGGCGACCGCGGTGCCGCTGGCGAAGGCCGCCGCCCGGATCTCGCTGGGCGCCACCGTCGCCGAGCTGCGCGCCGAGGGACTGCTGCCGAAGAACGGCGACGGCGGCACGATCCCGCTGGACGCGCCGATCTCCGTCAAGGAGGCCGTCATGCCGTGGTCGCGCTTCCGCGACATCCACGGCCGCGGCGTCGACACCGTCCTCGGCCCGGAGATGCGCTCCACCGGCGAGGTCATGGGCATCGACTCCGTCTTCGGCACGGCCTACGCCAAGTCGCAGGCGGGCGCCTACGGACCGCTGCCCACCAAGGGCCGCGCGTTCATCTCGGTCGCCAACCGCGACAAGCGGTCGATGATCTTCCCCGCCCGTGAGCTGGTCGCCCACGGCTTCGAACTGCTCGCCACCTCCGGCACCGCCGAGGTCCTCAAGCGCAACGGCATCAACGCCACGCTCGTGCGCAAGCAGTCCGAGGGCACCGGCCCGAACGGCGAGAAGACCATCGTCCAGCTCATCCACGACGGCGGGGTCGACCTCATCGTCAACACCCCCTACGGCACCGGTGGCCGCCTCGACGGCTACGAGATCCGCACGGCGGCCGTGGCCCGGTCCGTGCCGTGCCTGACGACGGTCCAGGCGCTCGCGGCGGCGGTCCAGGGCATCGACGCCCTCAACCACGGCGACGTGGGCGTGCGATCGCTCCAGGAACACGCCGAGTTCCTGATCGCGGCCCGCGACTAGCCACCCCGAGGGGGACACCGGAAACGGTGTCCCCCTCTTCATGAGGCCCCCTCTTCATGAGGCCCCCTGATCTTCATGAGCACCCCCGAGGACTTCTCCACGATGTACAAGCTCTTCTTCCGCCTCGTCTTCCGGCGGATGGACCCGGAACAGGCCCACCACCTCGCCTTCCGCTGGATCCGTCTCGCCGCCCGCGTCCCCGTGCTGCGCACCTTCGCCGCGGCCGTCCTCGCGCCCCGCCACAAGGAGCTGCGCACCGAGGCCCTGGGCCTGCGCATGCACGGCCCCTTCGGGCTCGCCGCCGGCTTCGACAAGAACGCCGTCGCCATCGACGGCATGTCGATGCTGGGCTTCGACCACGTCGAGATCGGCACCGTGACGGGGGAGCCGCAGCCGGGCAACCCCAGGAAGCGCCTCTTCCGGCTCGTCGCGGACCGCGCGCTCATCAACCGCATGGGCTTCAACAACGACGGCTCGCTGGCCGTCGCGGCCCGCCTGGCCTCCCGTACGCCCGTCTTCCGGACCGTCGTAGGG
The DNA here is from genome assembly GCF_042268205.1 of Streptomyces sp. NPDC056160. NCBI lineage: Bacteria > Bacillati > Actinomycetota > Actinomycetes > Kitasatosporales > Streptomycetaceae > Streptomyces > Streptomyces sp. NPDC056160. The sequence goes on along the minus strand of NZ_JBHJUW010000128.1, from coordinate 16,756 downwards.
GTCAACATCGGCAAGACCAAGGTCGTCCCCGAGGAGGAGGCCGTCGGCGACTACGTGAAGTCCGCCGAGCGCCTGGCGCCCTACGCCGACTACCTGGTCGTCAACGTCTCCTCGCCCAACACCCCCGGGCTGCGCAACCTCCAGGCCACCGAGGCGCTGCGCCCGCTGCTGAGCGCGGTGCGCGAGGCCGCCGACCGGGCCGTGCCCGCCCGCCGCGTGCCGCTGCTGGTCAAGATCGCGCCGGACCTCGCCGACGAGGACGTGGACGCGGTCGCCGACCTGGCCGTGGAACTGGGCCTGGACGGCATCATCGCCACGAACACCACCATCGCGCGCGAGGGCCTCGGCCTGCGCTCGAACGCAGCCCTGGTGAAGGAGACCGGCGGACTGTCCGGCGCGCCGCTGAAGGCCCGCTCCCTGGAGGTGCTGCGCCGCCTCTACGCGCGCGTGGGCGACCGCATCACCCTGATCGGCGTCGGCGGCATCGAGAACGCCGAGGACGCCTGGCAGCGCATCCTGGCCGGCGCCACCCTGGTCCAGGGCTACAGCGCCTTCGTCTACGAGGGGCCCTTCTGGGGCCGCGCGATCCACAAGGGCCTCGCCGCCCGCCTGCGCACCAGCCCGTACGCCACCCTCGCCGACGCGGTCGGCGCCGACGTGAGGAAGTCCGCATGAGCCCTCTGGAGCCCTTCGGTACGCGCCTGCGCCGCGCGATGGACGAGCGCGGCCCGCTCTGCGTCGGCATCGACCCGCACGCCTCCCTGCTCGCCGAGTGGGGGCTGAACGACGACGTGGCCGGGCTGGAGCGCTTCAGCCGCACCGTCGTCGAGGCGGTCGCCGAGCAGGTCGCCGTCCTCAAGCCGCAGAGTGCCTTCTTCGAGCGCTTCGGTTCGCGGGGCGTCGCCGTCCTGGAGAAGTCGGTCCAGGAGGCGCGGGCGGCCGGCGCGCTGGTCGTCATGGACGCCAAGCGCGGTGACATCGGGTCGACCATGGCCGCCTACGCCGAGTCGTTCCTGAGCAAGGACGCGCCGCTGTTCTCGGACGCGCTGACCGTCTCGCCCTACCTCGGCTACGGGTCCCTGAAGCCCGCCGTGGACCTGGCGCGGGGCAGCGGCGCGGGCCTGTTCGTGCTGGCGCTGACCTCCAACCCGGAGGGCGGCGAGGTGCAGCACGCCATGCGCTCGGACGGCCTGAACGTGGGCGCGACCATGCTCGCGCACCTGGCGCGGGAGAACGCCGGTGACAGCCCGCTGGGCTCCTTCGGCGCGGTGGTGGGCGCCACGCTCGGTGACCTGTCGTCGTACGACCTGGACATCAACGGGCCGCTGCTGGCGCCCGGGATCGGCGCCCAGGGGGCGACTCCGGCGGATCTCCCCGCGGTCTTCGGGGCGGCGGTGCGCAACGTGGTGCCGAACGTCAGCCGGGGTGTGCTGCGTCACGGTCCCGACGTCGTCGCGCTGCGTGACGCGGCGGACCGTTTCGCGGACCAGATCCGCGGGGCGGTGCCGGCCGCCTGAGGCCCGTACGAACGGTCGGGCGACGTCCTGAGACTGGATACATTCTCAAATCAGGGGCAGTATGTCCTAAATGTCCGACCTCATCGAGGCTGACCAGGACTTTTCCGCTGTTCTCGCTGACTCTGGCGCCCTTGACCGCTAGTCTCCGTCGAGTGGGGGCACCTCCCACGCCCTTCAAGGCAGTGGGGGACCACGGGCGAGCGTGTTGCTCGTGGCTCCCCAGGTGTGGGGCGACTAGGTTCCTCACCGGTCCGTATCCGACAGTTCGACATCCGAGGTGACGTAGGCGTGGCTCTTCCGCCCCTTACCCCTGAACAGCGCGCAGCCGCGCTCGAAAAGGCCGCCGCGGCTCGCCGGGAGCGGGCCGAGGTCAAGAATCGACTGAAGCACTCCGGCGCCTCCCTGCACGAGGTCATCAAGCAGGGCCAGGAGAACGACGTCATCGGCAAGATGAAGGTGTCCGCTCTCCTGGAGTCCCTGCCCGGCGTGGGCAAGGTCCGCGCCAAGCAGATCATGGAGCGGCTCGGCATCTCCGAGAGCCGTCGTGTGCGCGGCCTCGGCTCCAACCAGATCGCTTCCCTGGAGCGTGAGTTCGGCAGCACCGGTTCCTGACGTCCGGGGCCCCGGGGCTGGAGTCCCGGGCACTGCGGGATTGCTGGAATAATCGCTGCATGGCTGTAACACCCCGGGGGACGACCCCCGTACCCCCGGACGCACGTCCGCGGCTGACCGTGCTCTCCGGCCCCTCCGGGGTCGGCAAGAGCACGGTCGTCGCTCATATGCGCAAGGAACACCCCGAGGTCTGGCTCTCGGTGTCGGCGACGACCCGCAAGCCCCGCCCCGGCGAGCAGCACGGCGTCCAGTACTTCTTCGTCACCGACGAGGAGATGGACAAGCTGATCGCCAACGGTGAGCTGCTGGAGTGGGCCGAGTTCGCCGGCAACCGCTACGGCACGCCGCGCGCGGCCGTGCTGGAGCACCTGGAGGCCGGGGTGCCGGTCCTCCTGGAGATCGACCTCCAGGGCGCCCGGCAGGTCCGCGAGTCCATGCCCGAGGGCCGGCTGGTGTTCCTGGCCCCGCCCTCCTGGGAGGAGCTGGTGCGCAGGCTCACCGGCCGGGGGACCGAACCGCCCGAGGTGATCGAACGCCGGCTGGAGGCCGCGAAGGTCGAGCTGGCCGCCGAGTCCGAGTTCGACGAGACCCTGGTCAACACCTCCGTCGAGGACGTGGCGCGCGAGCTGCTAGCCTTGATGGACGTCGTGTGATCGTCACCGATCATCACGACTGATTCTTTCCCATCCATCGGAAGGTAGAGCGTGTCCTCTTCCATCTCCGCGCCCGAGGGCATCATCAACCCGCCGATCGACGAGCTCCTCGAGGCCACCGACTCGAAGTACAGCCTCGTGATCTACGCGGCCAAGCGGGCCCGCCAGATCAACGCGTACTACTCGCAGCTCGGCGAGGGCCTCCTCGAGTACGTCGGTCCGCTCGTCGACACCCACGTCCACGAGAAGCCGCTCTCCATCTCCCTGCGGGAGATCAACGCCGGTCTGCTGACGTCCGAGGCCATCGAAGGCCCCGCGCAGTAAGAAGGCACCGCGCAGTAAGTCGTATCTTCAGACGGCGGTAGGTTTTTCCACAGGCCCGGCAGCGCGACTGCCGGGCCTGTGGTGTGTCATAGGAGGCGTGCGCCGCACCCGGCGCACCGCGGCCGAGTCAGGGAGAGACGGTGGACAAGCCGAAGGTCGTTCTGGGGGTCAGCGGCGGCATCGCCGCGTACAAGGCCTGTGAGCTGTTGCGCCGGTTCACCGAGTCCGGGCACGAGGTGCGCGTCGTCCCGACCGCCTCCGCGCTGCACTTCGTCGGCGCCGCCACCTGGTCCGCCCTGTCCGGCAACCCCGTCGCCACCGAGGTCTGGGACGACGTCCACGAGGTGCCGCACGTCCGCATCGGCCAGCAGGCGGACCTGGTCGTCGTCGCCCCGGCCACCGCCGACATGCTCGCCAAGGCCGCCCACGGCCTCGCCGACGACCTGCTCACGAACACGCTGCTCACCGCCCGCTGCCCGGTCGTCTTCGCCCCCGCCATGCACACGGAGATGTGGGAGCACCCGGCCACCCGGGAGAACGTGGCGACGCTGCGCCGCCGCGGCGCCCTCGTCGTCGAGCCGGCCGTCGGCCGCCTCACCGGTGTCGACACCGGCAAGGGGCGGCTGCCCGACCCGGCGGAGATCTTCGAGGTCTGCCGCCGCGTCCTCGCCCGGGGCGCGGCGGCCCCCGACCTCGCCGGCCGGCACGTCGTCGTCAGCGCCGGCGGCACCCGCGAGCCCCTCGACCCCGTCCGCTTCCTCGGCAACCGCTCCTCAGGCAAGCAGGGCTACGCGCTGGCGCGCACCGCGGCGGCCCGGGGCGCCCGGGTCACCCTGGTCGCCGCCCACACCGAGCTGCCCGACCCGGCGGGCGTGGACCTCGTCCGGGTACAGACCGCCGTGCAGCTGCGCGAGGCGGTACTGAAGGCGGCGGCGGACGCCGACGCGGTGGTGATGGCCGCCGCCGTCGCCGACTTCCGCCCCGCGGTCTACGCGGCCGGGAAGATCAAGAAGAAGGACGACCAGGAACCCGCGCCCATCGCCCTGGTGCGTAATCCGGACATCCTCGCCGAGATATCGGCCGACCGGGCGCGGGCCGGGCAGGTGATCGTCGGCTTCGCCGCGGAGACCGACGACGTCCTCGCCAACGGCCGCAGGAAGCTGGCGCGCAAGGGCTGCGACCTCCTCGTGGTGAACGAGGTGGGGGAGCGCAGGACCTTCGGCTCCGAGGAGAACGAGGCCGTGGTGCTGGCCGCCGACGGCAGCGAGACCGCTGTGCCCCACGGGCCGAAGGAGGCCCTCGCCGAAACCGTGTGGGACCTCGTCGCCGCCCGACTGGACTGATCGGTTCCGCCGCCGCGCGCACCACTCGAACACCGCACACCCTCACCCAGGGGCCCTGTTCAATGTCCCCGGGCATTGGGCAGAATGCCCGTGCCGCAGGTCACAGGGCTCCCGAGTGGCGAGACAGGTGGGCCGGCGGCCGAGTGCGACCGATAAACTGTTCTCGGACGACGCCGGGCGCAGCCCCCCGTGCCGTCCGCCAATGATCAGCCAGCAGCCGCTGCAACCCCAGGGAGCGTTGTGTCCCGTCGCCTGTTCACTTCGGAGTCCGTGACCGAGGGTCACCCCGACAAGATCGCTGACCAGATCAGCGACACCATCCTCGACGCGCTTCTGCGGGAGGACCCGTCCTCGCGGGTCGCCGTCGAGACGCTGATCACCACCGGCCTGGTGCACGTGGCCGGCGAGGTCACCACCAAGACCTACGCGGACATCGCGACCCTGGTCCGCAGCAAGATCCTCGAGATCGGCTACGACTCCTCCAAGAAGGGCTTCGACGGCGCCTCCTGCGGCGTGTCGGTGTCGATCGGCGCGCAGTCCCCGGACATCGCGCAGGGTGTCGACGCGGCCTACGAGGCCCGCGTCGAGGGCGACGACGACGAGCTGGACCGGCAGGGCGCGGGCGACCAGGGCCTGATGTTCGGCTACGCCTCCGACGAGACGCCGACGCTGATGCCGCTGCCGATCTTCCTGGCGCACCGGCTGTCCAAGCGGCTGTCCGACGTCCGCAAGAACGGCACCATCCCCTACCTGCGCCCGGACGGCAAGACGCAGGTCACCATCGAGTACGACGGTGACAAGGCCGTCCGCCTCGACACGGTCGTCGTCTCCTCGCAGCACGCCTCCGACATCGACCTGGAGTCGCTGCTGGCGCCCGACATCCGCGAGTTCGTCGTCGAGCCGGAGCTGAAGTCGCTCCTGGAGGACGGCATCAAGCTGGACACCGAGGGTTACCGGCTGCTGGTCAACCCGACCGGCCGTTTCGAGATCGGCGGCCCGATGGGCGACGCCGGCCTGACCGGCCGCAAGATCATCATCGACACCTACGGCGGCATGGCCCGCCACGGCGGCGGCGCCTTCTCCGGCAAGGACCCGTCCAAGGTGGACCGCTCGGCGGCGTACGCGATGCGCTGGGTCGCGAAGAACGTGGTGGCCGCGGGCCTCGCCTCCCGCTGCGAGGTTCAGGTCGCGTACGCGATCGGCAAGGCCGAGCCGGTCGGTCTGTTCGTGGAGACGTTCGGCACCCACAAGGTCGAGCCCGAGAAGATCGAGAAGGCGATCGACGAGGTCTTCGACCTGCGCCCGGCCGCCATCATCCGCGACCTCGACCTGCTCCGCCCGATCTACTCCCAGACCGCCGCCTACGGCCACTTCGGCCGCGAGCTGCCCGACTTCACCTGGGAGCGCACGGACCGCGTGGACGCACTGCGCCAGGCGGTGGGCTTCTAGGCGTGTTTCGAAAGTAGCGCCGTCCGTCCGCGGGGCAGGCGGGACTTTCGCAACACGGCCCTAGCCCCTGCCCGCCCCCGGGCACTTCGTACAGCACGCCGGCCCCAGGACCTGACCGCGGTCCAGGGGCCGGCGTCGTCGTCCGGACCGGGCCCCGCCGGTTCGGCCGGACGAGGGCGTACGACGCGCAGGCACCGGGCGTGCGGACGTTCGTGAGGTCGCCGTGGCGCCGCCCCTCCTCGCGCCGTACGGCCTCCGGCGCCCTCGCGCCGCGGCCCCGGTGATCCGCGCTCGCCGGGAGGGCCGCCGCGCGTCGGTTGTCGGTGCCGTTTGGTAAGAATGCAAGCGTGAGCAGCGAGAACGGGCCGGGGGACGGCGGGGCCGAAGGGGCGCCGCCCGAGCAGCTTGCGCTCATCCGGGAGAGCGTGCGCAAGGCGAAGGCGCCCCGCGCCAAGCCACGGACCTGGCGCGGCGCGGCGCTGGCCGAGCACCTGCCGGTCGCCCGGGTGATCGTCGACAAGGGCGTGCTCCACCTCGACCGCTCCTTCGACTACGCGGTGCCCGCCGAACTCGACGCCGACGCGCAGCCCGGCGTGCGGGTGCGGGTGCGGTTCGGAGCCGGACGGCACCGGGTGCGGGAGGGCCGGCGCGAGGGCGGCGGCCTCATCGACGGATTCCTCGTCGAGCGGCGGGCCGAGTCCGACTACTCCGGGCCCCTGGCCGCGCTCGCCCAGGTCGTCTCCCCCGAGCCGGTCCTCGGCGAGGAGTTGCTGGCGCTGGTCCGCGCCGTCGCCGACCGCTACGCCGGGAGCGTCGCCGACGTGCTCCAGCTCGCCGTGCCGCCGCGCAGCGCGCGCGCCGAACAGCGGCCGTCGCCCGCCCCGCTGCCACCGCCCGGGGCCCCGGACCCCGGTTCCTGGACCCGTTACGAGCACGGCGCGGCCTTCATCGAGTCACTGGCCGCCCGGGGCGCCCCCCGCGCGGTGTGGAACGCCCTGCCCGGACCACGGTGGAGCGAGGAGATGGCCCGGGCCGTCGCCGCGACGCTCGCCTCCGGGCGGGGCGCGCTCGTGGTCGTCCCCGACGGCCGGATCGCCGCCCGCCTCGACGCCGCGCTCACCGCCCTCCTCGGCGAGGGACGGCACGCGCTGCTCACCGCCGACGCCGGGCCCGAGAAGCGCTACCGGCAGTGGCTCGCGGTCAGCAGAGGCTCCGTACGGGCGGTGGTCGGAACCCGCGCCGCCATGTTCGCGCCGGTCCGCGACCTCGGACTGGTCGCCCTCTGGGACGACGGGGACGACAGCCACAGCGAGCAGCACGCGCCACAGCCGCACGCGCGCGAAGTGCTGCTGCTGCGCGCCGCGCAGGACCGGTGCGCCTTCCTGCTGGGCAGCTGGAGCTGCACCGTGGAGGCGGCGCAGCTCGTCGAGTCCGGCTGGGCGCGGCCTCTGGTCGCGGCCCGCGAGCAGGTGCGGCGGGCGGCCCCGCTCGTGCGCACCGTGGGCGACGGCGACCTGGCCCGGGACGAGGCCGCGCGGGCCGCCCGGCTGCCCTCGCTCGCCTGGCAGGCGGCCAGGGAGGGCCTGCGGCACGGCCCCGTGCTGGTGCAGGTCCCGCGCCGCGGGTACGCGCCGCGGATGGCCTGTGCGCAGTGCCGGGCGCCCGCACGCTGCCGGCACTGCGCCGGTCCGCTGGAGGGGCAGGACGCGGGAGTCCTGCGCTGCGGATGGTGCGGGCGGGAGGAATCCGCCTGGCACTGTCCGGAGTGCGGGTCGTTCCGGCTGCGGGCCCAGATCGTCGGGGCCCGGCGCACCGCGGAGGAACTGGGGCGGGTCTTCCCCGCCGTGCCGGTGCGCACCTCGGGCCGTGAGCAGGTGCTCGACACGGTGCCGGACACGCCCGCCCTGGTGGTGAGCACGCCGGGCGCCGAGCCGGTCGCCGACGGCGGCTACGCGGCGGCCCTCCTGCTGGACGGCTGGGCCATGCTGGGCCGGCCCGACCTGCGGGCCGGCGAGGACGCCCTGCGCCGCTGGATCGGCGCGGCGGCCCTGACGCGGCCGCAGGAGGCGGGCGGCACGGTGGTCGTCGTGGCCGAGCCGACGCTGCGGCCCGTGCAGGCACTGGTGCGCTGGGACCCCGTGGGACACGCGCTGCGGGAGCTGTCCGAGCGGGCCGAACTGGGCTTCCCACCGGTGTCGCGGATGGCGGCCGTGACAGGTGCCGTGGAGGCGGTCACCGACTTCCTGCGCGGTGTCGAACTGCCGGACCGGGCCGAGATCCTCGGACCCGTGCCCGTACCGGTCACCCCGGCCGGACGCCCCCGGCGGCCCGGCGCGCCGCCGCCAGGCGAGCAGTGGGAGCGGGCGTTGGTGCGCGTACCTCCCGGCAACGGGTCCGCCCTCGCCGCGGCCCTGAAGGCTGCCCAGGCGGCACGGACGGCCCGGGGGAGCGGCGAGGCCGTGTGGGTGCGGATCGACCCGCCGGACATCGGGTGACGACATCGGGTGACGGGCGGAGGCCACCGCCGCCGCTTCCGGCCCCGTGCGCGGTGAGGCCCTGCCGGCGGCGGGGCCGGCAGGGCGCGATCGGGGGGGGTGACGGTGTCGGCGCGTCAGCCGTTGCGCGGGCCGGGGAAGGCCGTGGGCCTGACGTCCTCGCGCAGCGACGGGCTGCCGGCGGTCGGCTGGGTCGGCATGGAGCGGGCCGCCGGGACCGTGGGAACCGCCGTGATGCCGGTGCCCACGTTGACCGGGCGGGAGCCGGGCGCATCCGGCGCATGGTCGGCCTCGGCGGCAGCAGCCTGCGCGGCGGCGCGGCGCGCGCCGTAACGCCGGTGCACCGCCTGCTTGGTGACGCCGAGCGCCGAACCCACGGCGTCCCACGAGAATCCGAGCGAGCGGTCGAAGTCGACGGCGGCCGTGACCAGGGTCTCGACGCTGTCCCGCAGCTCCTGCGCGAGGCGGACCGTCGGGGCGGGCGCCCGTCCGTAGACGACGAAGCCCGTGGAGGGGCCGGAGCGGCGTGGGCGGTAGACGTTGCCCAACTGGGCGGTGAGCGTGCGCAGTGCGTCCACCTGGCGGCGGACCCGCTCGATGTCCCGCACCAGCAAGTGAAGGCTGGCCCGGGCCTGGGCGTCGTGGGTTGCGTGGTCGGCCATGAACAAGCCTCTCGAACCGGCGTTGAAAGGAACGGGCCGTACGAGCGGCCCCTTTTGGTCAACTCTCACTTGACCAACGCGTTTTCGGCCCGCTGGTCACGCTGTGGGGGCGTAAGGGCATATGCGTACGCCCCCGCGCGTCGGGCGTGCGCTGCGTGCCTCGCCTTCGGCGGTTCCCCTTCGTGGCCATAGACTTGTGGGCCGCGTACCCACCCCGACCGAGAGGCCCGCACCCGCTCATGAAGCTCGTCTTCGCCGGTACCCCCGAGGTCGCCGTTCCCGCCCTGGACGCCCTGCTCGCCTCCGGGCGGCACGAGGTCGCGGCCGTCGTCACCCGCCCCGACGCACCGGCCGGGCGCGGACGCAGGCTGATCGCGAGCCCGGTCGCCGAGCGCGCGGAGGAGGCCGGGATCGAGGTGCTCAAGCCCGCCCGGCCGCGCGAGCCCGAGTTCCAGGAGCGGCTCAAGGAGATCGCCCCGGACTGCTGCCCCGTCGTCGCCTACGGCGCCCTGCTGCCCAGGACCGCCCTGGACATCCCCGCGCACGGCTGGGTCAACCTGCACTTCTCCCTGCTGCCCGCCTGGCGCGGCGCCGCGCCGGTGCAGCACAGCATCATGGCGGGCGACGAGATCACCGGCGCCTCCACGTTCCTCATCGAGGAGGGACTGGACTCCGGCCCGGTCTACGGCACCGTCACGGAGGCGATCCGCCCCACCGACACCAGCGGTGACCTGCTCACCCGGCTCGCCCTCGCCGGCGCGGGACTGCTCACCGCGACCATGGACGGCATCGAGGACGGCACCCTGAAGGCCGTGCCGCAGCCGGCGGAGGGCGTGACCCTCGCCCCCAAGATCACCGTCGAGGACGCCCGGATCGACTGGACGGCCCCCGCCCTGCGCGTCGACCGCGTGGTGCGCGGCTGCACCCCGGCGCCGGGCGCCTGGACCACGTTCCGCGGCGAACGCCTCAAGCTGATCCAGGCCGCCCCCGTGCCGCAGCGCACCGACCTGGCGCCGGGAGCCCTCGCCGTCGGCAAGAACAGCGTCCACGCGGGCACGGGCTCGTACGCGGTCGAACTGCTCTGGGTGCAGGCCCAGGGCAAGAAGCCGATGCGGGCGGCGGACTGGGCACGCGGCGCGCGCATCACGGAGGGCGAGACGCTCGGGGGCTGAAGGGCCGCGCCCCGCGCGGCGCCCGGCGCCGCCCACGAGGGGCGCCGGGCGCGCCGGGCCGCCCGGGCATGCGGGCCCACGGCCGGCCGGGAGCGGCAGTTCGGTGCCGGCCGGGGGCGTGGCACGGCCGGCGTTCGCCCGGGGGGTGCTGGCCCGACGTGAAGCGCGGGGGAGCGCTGGGCTGCCGTCGCGGGGCGGCCTGGAGCCGGTCGGGGACCCGGCGGTCCGCGGAGGTGACGCGCCGGGACGCCGGGGGTCGGACGGCCCGTGGCGCGTGCTCTTGCTGGCGCGGGTCGGGAGGACTGTGCCGCGTGCTCTTGCTGCTGGGGGTCGGTGGGGCTGTGCCGCGTGCTCTTGCCTCCGGGCGGTCGGCAGGGCGGCGCCGCGTGCTCTTGCTGCTGGGGGTCGGTGGGGCTGTGCCGCGTGCTCTTGCTGCTGGGGGTCGGTGGGGCTGTGCCGCGTGCTCTTCCCAGCGGGCGGTCGGCAGGCCCGTGCCGTGCCCTCTTGCCGCCGGGCGCCGGTCGGGCGCCGCCTCGCGGGCCGTAGGCTGGGGGCACAGCGCACCGGGCCCGCGCACCCGCGTCCGGCCCCGCCCAGCGCGTCCGTGCGCGGCGCCCCCAGACATCCGGAGCACCTTTTCGTGAGCGACACCCCCCGTCGGCCCCGCAAGCCCGCCAAGCCCTACCGCCGGCCCCAGAAGGACCCGGTCCGCATCCTCGCCTTCGACGCGCTGCGCGCCGTGGACGAACGGGACGCGTACGCGAACCTCGTCCTGCCGCCGCTGCTGCGCAAGGCCAGGGAGAAGGGCGACTTCGACGGGCGGGACGCGGCGCTCGCCACCGAGCTGGTCTACGGCACGCTGCGCCGGCAGGGGACGTACGACGCGATCATCGCCGCCTGCGTGGACCGGCCGTTGCGGGAGGTGGACCCGCCCGTCCTCGACGTTCTCGGCCTCGGCGCCCACCAGTTGCTCGGCACCCGCATCCCCAGCCACGCCGCCGTCTCCGCCACGGTCGAGCTGGCCCGGGTGGTGCTCGGCGACGGGCGGGCCAAGTTCGTCAACGCGGTGCTGCGCAAGGTCGCCCAGCACGACCTCGACGCCTGGCTGGAGAAGGTCGCACCGCCCTACGACGAGGACCCCGAGGACCACCTCGCCGTCGTCCACTCCCATCCGCGCTGGGTCGTCTCCGCCCTGTGGGACTCGCTCGGCGGCGGACGCGCGGGCATCGAGGACCTCCTGGACGCCGACAACGAGCGGCCCGAGGTGACCCTGGTCGCCCGGCCCGGGCGGGCCACCACCGAGGAACTGCTGCGGGAGGAGGCGGCGGTGCCGGGCCGCTGGTCGCCGTACGCCGTGCGGCTCACCGAGGGCGGCGAGCCGGGCGCGGTGGACGCCGTACGGGAGGGACGCGCGGGCGTGCAGGACGAGGGCAGCCAGCTCGTCGCCCTAGCCCTGGCCAACGCGCCCGTCGAAGGCCCCGACACCAAGTGGCTGGACGGCTGCGCCGGACCCGGCGGCAAGGCCGCCCTGCTCGCCGCGCTCGCCGCCGAACGCGGAGCGGTCCTGCTCGCCTCGGAGAAGCAGCCGCACCGGGCCGGGCTGGTCGCGAAGGCGCTCGCCGGGAACCCGGGCCCGTACCAGGTCGTCGCCGCCGACGGAACGCGTCCCGCCTGGCGGCCCGGCAGCTTCGACCGCGTCCTCGTGGACGTGCCGTGCACCGGCCTCGGCGCCCTGCGCCGCCGTCCCGAGGCACGGTGGCGGCGCCGTCCCGAGGACCTGGACGGCTTCGCGCCCCTCCAGCGCGGGCTGCTCCGCACGGCGCTGGAGTCGGTCCGCGTAGGCGGTGTCGTCGGCTACGCCACCTGCTCCCCGCACCTAGCCGAGACCCGGGCGGTCGTCGCCGATCTGCTCAAGCAGTTCCCGCAGACGGAACTGATCGACGCGAGGCCGCTGCTCCCCGGCGTCCCCGCCCTGGGCGAGGGCCCCGACCTCCAGTTGTGGCCGCACCTGCACGGCACGGACGCGATGTACCTGGCCCTGATCCGCAGAACCGCCTGAACCCCGCCGGCGGCAGCTCCCCCAGGGGCGCGGGGAACTGCGCGCCCAGCCCCCACCGTCCCGCGGACGACACACACGCTCAGCCCCCACCGCCCCGCGGACGACACACACGCTCAGCCCCACCGCCCCGCGGACACCGCACCCCCAGGGACCACCGTTACAGCCCAGCGCCGCGGCATGGCAGGCTTGGGGCATGGCCGTGCAGATCAACCCCAGCATCCTGTCCGCCGACTTCGCGCGCCTCGCCGAGGAGGCGAAGGCGGTCGAAGGGGCCGACTGGCTCCACGTCGACGTGATGGACAACCACTTCGTCCCCAACCTCACGCTCGGGGTGCCGGTCGTGGAGTCCCTGGCGCGGGCGGCGGACACCCCGCTGGACTGCCACCTGATGATCGAGGACCCCGACCGGTGGGCGCCGCAGTACGTGGAGGCGGGCGCGTCCTCGGTCACCTTCCACGTGGAGGCCGCCGCCGCTCCCGTACGGCTGGCCCGCGAGATCCGCGCCAAGGGCGCCAGGGCGTCGATGGCGCTCAAGCCCGCCACGCCCGTCGAACCGTACGAGGACCTGCTCCCCGAGCTGGACATGCTCCTGATCATGACGGTGGAGCCGGGCTTCGGCGGGCAGGCGTTCCTCGACATCATGCTGCCCAAGATCCGCCGCACCAGGGAGCTGATCGGCAAGCACGGCCTGCAGATGTGGCTCCAGGTGGACGGCGGTGTGTCCGCCTCGACGATCGAGCGGTGCGCGGACGCCGGAGCCGACGTCTTCGTCGCCGGATCCGCGGTCTACGGCGCCGAGGACCCGGCCGAAGCGGTCCGTGCCCTGCGCACACAGGCCGAGAAGGCCACCTCCCAGGCGTCCTGGGCGTGCAACCACTGAGCATCAGGAACGTGAACGGCTCTCATCAGGGCTGATCAACAGCGCCGGATCTGCAAGGATGAACGGCGAATCCAGAGTGTGAACAGCAGTGAGGAGATCGCCGTGTCGGGTATGTCGGCGGGCCGGTCAGCAGTGCGGATGGGACCCGCTGAGCTGGTGCAGGCGGCGGCCATGGCCCGCCGCTTCTACCTCGAGGGCAAGTCCAAGATCCAGATCGCCGAGGAGTTCGGCGTCAGCCGGTTCAAGGTGGCCAGGGTCCTGGAGACCGCTCTCGAACGGGATCTCGTGCGCATCGAGATCCGTGTGCCGGCCGAACTGGACGCCGAGCGCTCCGACGCGCTCCGCGCCCGCTACGGCCTCAGGCACGCCGTCGTGGTCGAGTCCCCGGCCGAGGCCGAGGAGACGCCCGACCCGGAGAACCTCGGGGAGGTCGCGGCCGACCTGCTCGGCGAACTGGTCGACGAGGGCGACGTCCTCGGTCTGGCCTGGGGCCGCTCCACCATCCACATGGCGGCGGCCCTCGACCGGCTGCCCCCGTGCACGGTGGTGCAGCTGACCGGCGTGTACGACGCCGGTACGTCCGAGCGCGGCTCGGTGGAGGCCGTGCGCCGCGCCGCCCAGGTCTCCGGCGGCGACGCGCACCCGATCTACGCGCCGATGCTGCTGCCGGACGCGGCCACCGCGGCGGCGCTGCGCAACCAGACCGGGATCGCCCGGGCCTTCGAGTACTTCGACAAGGTCACCGTCGCCTGCGTGTCCATCGGTTCCTGGGAGCCGGGCATCTCCACGGTGCACGACATGCTCAGCGACGAGGAGCGCGCCCACTACGCCTCGCTCGGTGTCGCCGCCGAGATGGCCGCGCACCTCTTCGACGCCGAGGGCCGCCGGATCGGCCGCGACCTGGGAGAGCGGTGCATCACGGTCAAGGCCGACCAGCTCCGCCGTATCCCCGAGGTCGTCGCCATCGCGGGTGGCCAGCGCAAGGCCGCCGCGATCGACGCGGTGCTGCGCTCGGGGCTGGTCACCAGCCTGGTCACGGACACCTCGGCCGCCGACTACCTGATGACGGCCGGGCCGGCCCCCAGGCCCGCCCTGAACCGGGCGGACCCGGACGGGGTCTGACAGCGGGACGCCGGGGGACGGCCGTGGGAGCATCGTCGGCATGCTGCTGCGGTCCGTCCCCCGTGCGTGCGCGGGTCTCCTCGTCTGCCTCGCCGTCCTGCTGGCGGGGTGTTCGGCCGGGGGCTCCGCCTCGGGCGGTGCCACCAGGGGGAGCGCGACGTCCGCTCCCGCCCGGTCCTCCGCGTCGCGTCCGGCTACGGCCGACGCCGCCACGCCCTCCTGGGCACGTGGCACGGCCACCGTCCGGGAGTCCCGGCTGCCGGCCGAGGCCCGGCACACCCTCGCCCTCGTCGACCGGGGCGGCCCCTTCCCGTACTCCCAGGACGGCGTCGTCTTCGGCAACTTCGAGAAGCGGCTGCCGAAACACGTGCGGGGCTACTACCACGAGTACACGGTCAAGACCCCGGGGTCGCGCGACCGCGGCGCCCGGCGCCTCGTCACCGGGCAGGGCGGGGAGATCTACTACACCGACGACCACTACGACTCCTTCCGGGCGGTGCTGAGATGAGCGAAGACCTGGCCGGCCGGCTCGTGGTCGCGCTGGACCTCGACGGGGTCACGGACAAGGCGGGTCTGATGGACCGGGTGGCGCGGGCCCTCGCGCTGCCCGGCTGGTTCGGCCGCAACTGGGACGCGCTGGCCGATTCCCTCGCCGATCCCTCGGTGTGGCCGAAAGAGGCGGCCGGGCGCGGGCTGCTGCTCGTCGTCCGGGGCTGGCGCGCGTACGCGCAGGGCCGCCCCGAGGAGTGGCGCATCGCCGAGGACGTGTTCGCCCAGGCGGCGGACCGCACACCCGCGCTGACCGTCGCCCTGGACCTTGGAGGTTCCTCCTAAGGCCCCGCTGACCAGCCTGGATGTTGCGACAGGGCATGACCGGCCATTCGGCATGGGAGAATGAAGTACGTGCTCTTTCCCCCTGGCTGACCTGTCCGGGGGCCACCTCTGATCGACTGGGATGTGCAGCACGTGCGTTTCCTCAACGACATCCAGCCCGCGTACGACCTGACGTACGACGACGTCTTCATGGTGCCGAGCCGCAGCGCGGTCGGCTCGCGTCAGGGAGTGGACCTCAGCTCCCCGGACGGCACGGGCACCACCATCCCGCTCGTCGTCGCCAACATGACCGCGATCGCCGGCCGCCGCATGGCCGAGACCGTGGCCCGTCGCGGCGGTCTGGTGGTCATCCCGCAGGACATCCCGATCGAGGTCGTCACCGAGGTGATCTCCTGGGTCAAGGGCCGCCACCACGTCCTGGACACCCCGATCGTGCTGGCCCCGCACCAGACGGTCGCCGACGCCCTCGCGCTGCTGCCCAAGCGCGCGCACAACGCCGGTGTGGTCGTCGACGAGGACCACCGGCCCGTCGGCGTGGTCACCGACCAGGACCTGACCGGCGTGGACCGCTTCACCCAGCTCGAAGTCGTCATGAGCCGGGACCTGGTGCTCCTGGACGCGGACATCGACCCGCGCGAGGCCTTCAACCGGCTCGACGCCGCCAACCGCCGCTACGCGCCCGCCGTGGACGCGGACGGCCGCCTCGTCGGCATCCTGACCCGCAAGGGCGCCCTGCGCGCCACGCTCTACACCCCCGCCACCGACGCGCACGGCAGGCTCCGCATCGCCGCCGCCGTCGGCATCAACGGCGACGTGGCGGGCAAGGCGAAGCAGCTCCTCGACGCCGGTGTCGACACCCTCGTCATCGACACGGCGCACGGCCACCAGGAGTCGATGATCAGCGCGATCAAGCTGGTCCGCGACCTCGACCCGCAGGTCCCGATCGTGGCGGGCAACATCGTCTCCGCCGAGGGCGTCAAGGACCTGATCGACGCGGGCGCCGACATCATCAAGGTCGGCGTGGGCCCCGGCGCCATGTGCACCACCCGGATGATGACCGGTGTCGGCCGGCCGCAGTTCTCCGCCGTGCTCGAGTGCGCTGCCGAGGCCAGGAAGTACGGCAAGCACGTGTGGGCCGACGGTGGCGTCCGTCACCCCCGCGACGTGGCCATGGCCCTCGCGGCCGGCGCCTCCAACGTGATGATCGGCTCCTGGTTCGCGGGCACGTACGAGTCGCCGGGCGACCTCCAGCAGGACGCGAACGGCCGCCTCTACAAGGAGTCCTTCGGCATGGCCTCCGCCCGTGCGGTGCGCAACCGCACCTCGGAGGAGTCGTCCTACGACCGGGCCCGCAAGGGGCTGTTCGAGGAGGGCATCTCCACCTCCCGGATGTTCCTCGACCCGACCCGCCCGGGCGTCGAGGACCTGATCGACTCGATCATCGCGGGTGTCCGTTCCTCCTGCACCTACGCCGGCGCCAACTCCCTGGAGGAGTTCGCCGACAAGGCGATCGTCGGCATCCAGAGCGCGGCCGGCTACGCCGAGGGCAAGCCGCTGCACGCCAGCTGGAACTGACCGCCGCCCCCGCCGGCCGAGGCCGGGCGGACCCCCCTTCCCGACGGCCCCCGCCGTCC